>JAQVZV010000024.1 GCA_028708005.1 Bacilli bacterium | reverse complement strand
ATTACCTATTTCAATTCCTTTCTTGAAGTATGTTTTGCCATTACACTTTGGACAAATATCGCCTTCTTTAATAATTCTAATATCAGCGGCAAAGTCATAATTAAAATCACTTAGATTTACATTCTTATAATGATAATCCGTCTTATTAGCACCCACAATAAAGTTCTTCATATAAAGCACTGCATTATCAATAATAACAGATACATTTAAACCAATAGGGCCTGCAAAACCAATACTAGCACAAGTAACATGCTCTACCATATCTTGACTAGCTAAAACAACCTCATTAGCATTCAATAACTTCCTTAATTTAACTTCATTGACTTCATCATTACCTTTTACTAAACAAGCGTATATCCTGCCATCAACATCATAAATTAAAGTTTTTACAAACTTATCAGGAGCCTCATTAAGTAAAGAAGCAACTTCTTCAATGGCAGAAGCACCTACTGTTTCAATCAATTCTTTTTCTAATAAGGTAACTTCCTCATTTGGGTTATGTGTGATACATTCACTAACTTCAATGTTTGATGCATAATCACAACTATCACAAAGAACTAACGTATCTTCTCCAATATCAGTAATTGCTTGAAACTCTTCTGATAATAAACCACCCATCGCCCCTGTATCAGCAGTCACAACTTTATATTTAACCTTCATGCGATCAAAAGCATTTCGATATGCCCTATCCATTTTTCGATAAGAAACTTCTAAACCATCTAAATCAGCATCAAATGAGTAAGCATCTTTCATGATAAACTCTCTTACTCTAATAAGACCATATCGAGGTCTTGGTTCATCCCTAAACTTTGTTTGAAATTGATACAATGTGAATGGTAAATCTTTATATGACTTAACTCCCATCGTCGCTGCTAAAGTAAATACTTCCTCATGTGTAGGCCCTAAAACATACTTTTTATCATATCTATCATTTAATCTGAAAATACTTTCACCAAAAGCATCAATCCTACCAGAACGTTCAAAAATATCAATCGGTAACATATCAGCCATATACAATTCTAAAGCTCCCGCATTATTCATTTCTTCTCTGATAATACCCTCGATCTTTTTTAAAACCCTATATCCAAACGGCATAAAAATATAGACACCTGAAGATATCTTCTTTACCATGCCACTTCTCACTAAAAGATTACTGCTAATTGAATCTTCATCTTTAACATCTTCTCTTAAAGTATAGAAAAAACTATTTTTTAATTTCATATTATTCCCTCTATCTATATAAACTTATTTTATCACAGATCCTTTGGTAGCATCAAATTCTTTACGTAATTTGTTAATATATTCTAACTCTTCTTGTGTCTTTTCTTTAATGAAACTTGCAAAACCACCAACATCATCATTATCAATAAAACTTAAATACTTTTCTTTATCTGCCTCTGCAATAATAATGGGAGCATACCCATTTCTAAATAAGTTATATCCTGTTATAAATTGGGCAACTCTTTTATTCCCATCCTCAAAAGGTTGAATTCTAACAAGCTTTATATGCAATAAAGCTTCTCTTTCAAAAATATCTCTGACATTCCATATATTATGATAATTATCAAGCAGTGACATCATTTTTGATGGAATAGACTGTGCTGGAGCTGGAGCAAAACTAACATCTCTATTAATTGCCACAGCTGTTTTACGATATCCATATGCGATCCCCATCGCGTCATTTATATGAGCAGCTGCCTGTTGAATATGATGAGGATATAAATTTATTATTTCTTCATTCTTATATAAATAATTAACAGCATTAATATTTCCCTCTAAAGTATTTTGTCTTATTAGTTCAAGAGTGCCTAAGTCAAACCTAACACCAGGATTATTTTTCATAACTTCATTTTCTAGATAATATAAATATGAAGAAAAACAATTGTCCGTACATCTAGTAGCAAACATTTTAAGATAATAATCAAAGAACTCTAAATCATTACTAAATACATCAATCATAATAAACTCCTTATTCACAACTATATTAATACTTTTAATATGTTATGTCAAACAACAACTCAAAGTATTTGTCAATGATAGTTCAACTTGACAAAAAAGCCATTTCAAGTATCAAAAACCATTACTTTCTTAAAGATAATTATAAAGATCACCATATTGATGACCTTTATAAAAATTCTATAACTCGCTTAGTTTTTCCTCTATAAATTTAATTTTATTACACTCTTCCTCTAATTTTCTGCGTTCCTCATCGACAATCTCTTTAGGGGCTTTATTAATATAACCTTCATTTGAAAGCAATTTCTCTCTCCTACTTATATTAGATAATAACATATCCCTTTCTTTTTGGAGATTAGATAACATTTCATCTTCTTTGTCAGATCCTTTATATCCTAAAATAATCGTACCATAAGAAAATGGAATATCTATTTTTTTATAACTATTATCAAGTGATTCAATAAACTTAGTTTTTAATAGTTTATTAAAAGTATCAAAATTATCCTTAATTAAAATATCTATCTCATTATTTAAATTACTTATAAGAAAATAATCTTTACCTATCTTATTTTCTTGTTTAATTGTTCTAATTTTAGTAATAATTTCAATTATAATATTAACTTTTTCGATATCTTCATCCCATTTTATCGATTTATCATAAGTAGGATATGAACTTATCATAATAGATTTTTGATGTAGTGGTAACATTTGATAAATGTGCTCTGTCACATATGGTGTGAAAGGGTGTAATAGTTGTAAGATATTCCCTAAAACATATAACAGTACTGATTTAGTTGTTTGGTTTTCTAAATTAGTTTTTGATAATTCTATATACCAATCACAAAAATCATCCCATATAAAATTATAAAGAGTGCTGCCAACAACATTGAATTCATATTTATCCATATGCTTTCTAACAACTTTAATAGTTTCATTTAGTTTATATATAATCCATTTATCAATAATTGTAGAATTATCTAATTTGTAATCACTTTCTTTGAAACCTTCTAAATTCATTAAGACAAAACGAGATGCATTCCAAAGCTTATTAATAAAGTTCCACGAAGATGTTACTTTATCTTCATCATATCTTAAATCTTGACCAGGAGATGAATTAGTTGTTAAGAAAAATCTTAAGGCATCAGCTCCATACTCTTCTATAACATCCATTGGATCAACACCATTACCTAATGATTTCGTCATCTTGAGGCCTTGTTTATCTCGTATTAATCCATGAATTAAAACATCATTGAAAGGTCTTTGCTTAGTAAACTCAAGTGATTGAAAAATCATTCTACTAACCCAGAAGAAAATAATATCGTAACCAGTAACTAAAACATTATTAGGGAAATATCGCCCATCTAAATTATGAGGCCAACCTAAAGTTGCAAAAGGCCAAAGTGCTGATGAAAACCAAGTATCTAAAACATCACTATCTTGAACCCAACCATCTTCTGTTGGTGCTTCCATACCAACATATATTTGATCTTCTTTATACCATGCTGGTATTTGATGACCCCACCATAGTTGTCTTGAGATACACCAATCTTGAATATCTTCCATCCAATTAGTAAAGATCTTTTCAAAACGTTTAGGTATAAACTTAACCCTATTATCTTTATTATTTTGATTATCTAAAGCCTTTTCAGCCAATTCATCCATTTTAACAAACCATTGTTTAGATAAATATGGTTCAACAATAGCATTACTTCTCTCACTATGTCCAACCGCATGTTTAATTTTTTCTATCTTTATTATTAATCCATGCTTTTCCAAATCTTCCACTAATTGATGACGACATTCAAAACGATCTAAGCCGTTATATTTAAGCGCACTATCATTCATATGACCATCAGCTTTAATACATCTAACTCGATCTAAATGATGACGATTGCCAACTTCAAAATCATTTGGATCATGTGCTGGAGTAATCTTAACAACCCCTGTTCCAAAAGACATATCAACATATTCATCCCCAATAATAGGAATTAGTTTATTAGCAATTGGTAATACTACCCTTTTACCAATTAAATGTTTATATCTTTCATCTTTTGGATGAACAGCCACTGCTGTATCTCCAAATAATGTTTCAGGTCTCGTAGTTGCAACACTAAGATAATCATTGGTACCTTCAATCATATATTTTAAGTAATAAAAAGCCCCTTCAATTTCTTTATAAATAACTTCAATATTTGATAAAGCTGTCATTGCTATTGGGTCAAAGTTAATAATTCTTTCTCCACGGTAAATAAAACCTTTATTATATAAATCAACGAATACCTTTCTTACAGCTAGCGAAAGATTTTCATCCATTGTAAAACATTCACGACTATAATCCAAACTAAGTCCTAATTTAGCCCATTGCTGTCTAATAATAGATGCATATTCATCTTTCCAAGACCATGCTCTAGCAAGCCATTCACTTTTTTTCATATCCCTTGGATTGAACCCTTCACTTCTTAATCTTGCATCTATTTTAGCTTGAGTAGCGATACCAGCATGATCCATTCCTGGAACCCATAAAGTATCATATCCATCCATCTTTTTATATCTAATAATCATATCTTGTAAAGTTGTATCCCAAGCATGTCCCAAATGTAATTTACCTGTAATATTAGGGGGTGGAATAACAACACAAAAAGGTTCCTTACTCATATCACCCGCTTTAAACAAATCATTGTCTAACCAAAATTGATATTTATCAAATTCAACATCATGATGATTATACTTTTTATCTAACATATTCTCAACTCTCCTTCTTCTTAAAATCTTTATTCATAAATTCTTTAATTTTATTACATAACGTAATCGATTTAGGCTCTTTTAGTTTTAGCAAATCAATAATCATAGGTATATAATTATTTTCTTTTATAACATTAAAACTATAAGAAAAATTTAAATCGTATATAAGTGCTAAATGTAATAACATTTTATCCAGATCAGTTACAACATCTTTTTTATTAATATATGTTTCATTCAATATAGATTCAACTACCGGGTCACTTAATGCTTCATTAGGTACCATAATATTAAGTTCATTATTTGTTAGCAAGTATATTATATCCATCTTATCAGCATCACGAACAATTTGTGAATATAACTTTTCTTGCTGATTATAATCATTAGGTATAACTGGTTTATTATGAGCTTTAATAGATTGTTTTATAATATCATCATATTTATTAGTCTTAATAAAATCTCTTATGAGATTATCTTTAAATAACGTAATAGCACCCCAATCACCATGATCTTCAGTTTTTATATCATTCGCAATATCATATATTTTGATCTGTTCAAAACGACCAATATCATGTAACAGACCGATAAGTTCTGCTAATGCTACTTCTTCATTACTAAGGCCTAAAGAAACAGCTATACATCTACAGTTTTCTGCTACCCTTAAAGAATGATTATATTTTAATTTAATCAAATTATGATCCGTATCATAATTATTTACATATTTAGCAAAAGCTTCTTTTGCGCCTATTATATTGATCATATCCTACCACCAATCTATAAATATTATAGCTGTTATACAAAAAAACGTCCTTAAAATATAAGGACGAATAATCGCGGTGCCACCTTAGTTCATAGTAAACTATGCCCTCTATTTTATAACGGAATATCCGCCATATCTTACTATTAGTTCAGATATGAAACTCCCAAGCTACAATTAAATATCCTAATCTTAGCTTTCACCAATCACTAAGTCTCTTGAAATAAAATATTTAACCCTCTTGTTCGCTGTCTTTAATTTATATAACAATGCTAACTAAATTATATCACAATTATATTCATTGTCAATTTATATCTATAAATATAAATACCCATTATTATATTATAATAATAGGTATTATTAATCATCTATAAATAATCATTAATTTGTAAATTATTCCTCATTAAAAGATACTTTCGAGACACCATCTACATATTCAATGTACCAGACAGTTCCACCTTTACCAAAGTCTTCATCTAACTTATTATTTTTAAAAATAGACGTCGGCTTAGAAACATCCTCAAATGCACTACTATAAATATTATCTCCTATAAATACTGATTTATAATGGATAGAAGTACCACCATCATCATAATAATAATACTGAGATGCATACCCATTTTTTACCTTTGCATATTCACTAATCAAAATGGGGGCATCATTTTCATCATAAACAGTCATCGTTGCGGAATCTGTTTTAGGATCATATTTTGAACTGAACTTTGAAACTTCACCCTCACTTGTTTTAAATGTAACTGTACAATCATTTCCGTTATTATTATACTTTACATCATTATATAAAAATGCTAAAGCAGTTTCGGCACTAAGTTCATCTAATCCACAAATGGTTGCTGGTAAAACACTCATATCTGCCATTACAAGTGGCAAAAGCGCCATTGATAACATGAAGTTTTCACTTTCATCAGCGATATCAGTTAATTTATTTGTCATGCCAGACTTAGCTTCCACAAATCTCGTATATGATTCGGACAAATTATTGACAGATGTTTTCTTATCTTTATTGGTGGTATTGCTATTTCCGTTATTAATATTATCATCCTTGCTACCACAACCAACAACTAAAGTAACTATCAAAACTGCCGAAAGAAAAATTGATAAATATTTTTTCATTTCTACCTCCTTTTATTTTTCTTTATTATTACCAGCAATCTTATTTATACTATCTTCAGAAAACTTAGTAATTTTACCAATCAATGGCATTGAATATTCTTCGTAATTATAAGCCTTAATAAGCGCAATAATAACAAATACTCCTATTACAATAGATATTACTGTTGCTACTGTACTTATAATTGCAAAGCCAGAAAAAACACCAGTAACATAAGCCCATGGATTCCCCGCATACGATTTTCTAATAATACCACCAATGATAACGTATAGTATTAACATCAAAACAGAACTAACAATTTGTAAACTTAATGATTGGATAGCATGTTTTTTTACGAAGGTACTCTTCTTTTCCATTATATATATTACTAATGGTATTGCCCATGAAAAATAATATAAACCAGGAACAAATGATAAAACACCGCCTCCAATATAAGAAATTATCGCTACTATATTAGCATCTAAATCTGCTATAGATGATTTATGTTTTTTTATTTTTGTAGACATCTTTTCCTCCCACATATATGAATATTCATATAATTATATTAACTACTAATAAATTGCCACTTAATACATAGCTATATATCGTTTTAAAATTAATTATAAGTTAAACTTCATATTACAATTATCTTGTTTCTTCACCTCCATTCAACATCGTAATAATTAATATCAAGAATAAAATTATATAATTTTAAGTGGTCATATTAATTATATTATTATAATTTATAAAAAAACATCATACCAATAGTATGATTTCCTAAACGGGGATGTTATAATGAGGTTAATTGGAGGAGGTTTTTTATGTTAAAAGTTTATGATCAACAAATAAAAAACATGCCCCTATTTCTATTAATAATGATTTCTTTTTTCAATCCTTGGCAAACATTAATTGCATTGATAAGGAAAGATTTTTTATTGAATCCTATAAATATAACAATATCTGACAATTCAATAATAACGTATTTAATAATCTTCATAATGGTGATAACAACAATAATTATCATTACTAAGCCAAAGATAATTGCTTATTTGGTTCGATCCTCTTCCATTATAATATTATTACTTTCAATTATAACGCTATTAAGCTTAGACCCATCCCTTTTGAATTTTATAAGTCTTGGCTTAATTATTGCATATTCAATACTAACAATATCATTTATATTGATGATTACATATACATTCCATTATAAAAATATGTGGGCCATTTTTATTATTACATCCTTATCATACAGTCTAATAAACATTTTAATTAATAACAATATAATTCCTTACTCTTTTTATAAATTAATGCATATTGCTTTATTATTTATATTTATCATTGGAATTAATAAGCTTAGACATGATGTAAATATCAATTTTGTTAAAAGAAAAAAGATCATAACACCTCCTGCCATTTTAATTGGATCCTTTATGATTATTGGCCTAGCGACACATCTTACTTGTCTAGCGATGATAATATCTAATCAGATAGAACATGGAATGACATTTTTATTTTTAGCCATTATTATTGCTACTATATTGTTAATTATTAATAAAAAAATATTAAAAATAGATCACTTTTATATTGTAAACTCTTTCCTTAGTCTTGCGGTAGTTGGACTGGCCATTGCCTTATTACCAAACTTAACATTACTCACTTGCTTTTTATTAGGATTTGCCATTGTCATTAGTAACTTCACTTGCGTTTTATTAAATACTTTATTTTCCGCTTTCACATATAAATATATAACTTTTACAGCCATTTCTATAGGAATCATTACTACTAAAGTAACTGTTTTATTATTTGATAATTTAAAAAACAATATTAATACTTTTATTATAATATGTTTTATTATTACATTACTTTTATTTATTATTATGTTTATCTTTATGCCTTTGATTAGTAATTCATATACATCTAATATTATAAATAAATCTAAAAAAGTATTGTTCAGTACATTAACAAAAAGGGAAAATGAAATTGTTAATTATATCTTAATTGGTTATACTAGTGGCCAATTATCAAAAAAATTATACGTTAGTGTACCAACTATAAAAACACATGTAAGTAATATATATAGGAAACTGAAAATCAATTCAAAACAAGATCTATTTGAACTAGCTAAAGAACAAAAGTAATAATATATAGTAATAAATAGACACGCTAGATAGCGTGTCTATTTATTTTATTCACAACTATTATGTTATTTATTAGAAAACATTTGAATATCATAATTATATTTTATTTCGTCTGCTGATAGAACTCGATTATAAATGCGGACGTCATCGATAACACCATTAAATCCATAACGCAGATCACCATATGCTCCGATATTTAAACTTTTACTACTTATGACAGGAGTAACTACGGTACCG
>JAQVZV010000023.1 GCA_028708005.1 Bacilli bacterium | reverse complement strand
ACTATGTAAAGGAAGCCATTGCCGATAGCTATAAAAGGCTGATAGCTCCAAGTATTGAAAGGGAAATCCGTAGCGAATTGACTTTGGAGGCTTCCGATGTGGCGATAGATGTTTTTGCTAAAAATCTGGAAAAATTATTATTACAACCTCCAATGAAAGAAAAAAACGTCTTAGGCTTTGACCCTGCTTATCGCACGGGCTGTAAATTGGCAGTTGTTGATCATACAGGCAAGATGATAAATGTTAGTGTTGTATATCCTCATGAGCCACGTAATGAATACGACAAAAGCAAGAATTATGTTTTAGATTTGATCCGTGAATATAATATTGATATCATAGCCATTGGTAATGGTACAGCTTCAAGGGAAAGTGAAACTTTTATCGCTGATGTAATAAAAAGTTCAGAGCGCAAGGTAGAGTTTATTATTGTGAGTGAAGCGGGAGCATCTGTTTATTCAGCAAGTCCACTAGCAATTGAAGAGTTCCCTGATTTACATGTTGAAGAGCGTAGTGCTATTAATATTGCAAGACGACTTCAAGATCCTTTGAGTGAACTTGTTAAAATCGATTCAAAAAGTATTGGAGTTGGTCAATATCAACACGACCTTCCTCAAAACAAGTTAAATGAATCGTTGGATTTTGTAGTTACTAAGGCTGTTAATCAAGTTGGTGTTAATATTAATACGGCAAGCACTTCACTTTTGAAATATGTTTCTGGTTTATCTAAGAAAGTAATTAATAATATTGTTGAATATAGAAATGCTAATGGAAAAATAGTTTCTAGAGAAGAGTTAAGGGAAAATAAAATTATGACTCCCAAAGTTTATGAACAAGCGATTGGTTTTATTAGGGTTATTGAGGGAGATAACGTATTAGATAAAACAAGTATTCATCCGGAGAGTTATGCTATAGCTAAAAAATTATTAGATGAACTTGAATTAAGTGTAGATGATATTGGAACAGAAGAACTTATTGAAAAAATGGAATCTATAGATATTAATAGTTATGCAATGAAACTTGGAACAGATATTTATACTTTAGAAGATATTGTAAAGTCGTTTCAACAACCAAATCGTGATCCGCGTGATGATTTTGACAAACCGCTTTTAAGAAGTGATATTTTAAAAATAGAGGATTTGTCAAAAGGAATGAAACTCCAAGGTACTGTCAGAAATGTTGTTGATTTTGGAGCGTTCATTGATATAGGATTAAAAAATGATGGATTAGCGCATATATCTAAATTAACTGATAAGTATATAAAACATCCACTTGAAGTGGTTAGTGTAGGAGATATAGTTGATTGTTATGTGGACGACATATTTGTAGATAAAAAGAAAGTAAGTTTATCTCTTTTAAAGAATTCGACTAAATAAGCTTATAATTTATAAATAGAATTAAAACATGGTTATCCATGTTTTTTCCACATTTATATAAAATTTTGTAATTTCAATTTATCAAGTACCAATTATGAGGATTGAAAACGACTCTATTATTGGAAGAATAATAAATATTATTTATATCCGTCTTTACCATCGTCAAATCTGATAAATGAACTTAAAAACGTTGCTGCAATACAAATGTAAATAATTACTTTTAAATCACGTGTAAAAATTAATATTAATAGGAATGCTAATAATCTAGAGAAGTTTTGAATAATTTCATAAAGCATATTGTATGAGGCTCTATTATAATGGCTCCCTAAAAAATAAATATTTCTCGTATGACCGACTTCGCGGATCTTAGAAAAAATTCCCTCAAACAATCCAATAATTAATACCGCTATTGTTAAAGTACAGTTCAATTTTAACAGTAATGTTATAGATAATAAAAACGCTGATAAGAAAACGTAATCACATTTGTCATTATCCATTTTTTTAGAAAACAGATGAATACAAATCATGCTGGATAATCCAGAAAATAGACTAAACAGTCCAATATACTCAAAATTGGTATTGACATAGAGATATAAATATATAGGGAAAACTAGAGAGGATATATATATAAATTCATATAATATCATTAATATAATATTTTTTTTAGGTATTTGGTTTAATATGCTATTATCTATACTTATTTTTTCGTCACTTTTTTGTTCTTTAATGGTCATTAATGGTATGACACTAAAAATGAAAATGAATACCGAAATGAGAAGGATATAGAAGTTGGAAATATTATTCAGTAATAAAGCTCCTATATAAGATGCGGACAACGTTGCAATTTGTGAAATTATTACTACTTTACTAACATTGTTGGCCATGTTGTGCTTTGGAATAATTTTTAATTCGTAATATCTTTTGCCAATCCAATAACATCTTCTGTATAGCGAAAAACATAAGGCTAATAGGCATAATGCTATTGGGTTTACAACTATATTAAATAGAATAAAATAAGTTAGCCCAAAGAAGGTGGCACTAATGAAGATTAACCATTTATATTTAATTTTATTACCGATATATGATAATGGAATACAAATAACAGCTGAAATTAAAAGCATTATTAAAAAATAGAATAAAATATCTGTTATTTTAAAACCGATTTTATATAAATATAAAGGAATGAAGATTTCTACCATTCCCCTAGAAAATGTAGAAAACAAATTAAAGATATTATATTTTTTAAAATTTATTGTCATTCTATACACCGCAATCATTATACCATGTTATTGATGATAATTTATGTACATCTTAAGCTATGTATAGTATAGGGGTTACGTAAAGTGAGGATTTTGAGTTTAAAATCATTTTGATAAATACTGATTCTAAAATATTAAAGTTTTCTTTATTTATATAGAAAAAGTGGCAAAATAATGGTAAAATAAAGATAGGTGATAAAAATGATGGAAGTTAGAACAAGATTTGCGCCTAGTCCAACTGGATTTATGCATGTGGGTAATTTAAGGAGTGCTATTTTTGCATATCTAATTGCCAAACATTATAACGGGAAGTTTATTTTAAGAATTGAAGACACTGATCAAACAAGAAAAGTAGAGGGTGCTATAGATTTTATTTATAATACTTGTAATTTGTGTGGTTTAATCCCTGATGAAGGGCCTTCTAATGGTGGTGCTTATGGCCCATATATTCAAAGTGAAAGATTACATCTTTATCAAGAATATGCTCATAAATTAGTTGAAATGGGTCAAGCTTATTACTGTTTCTGTACTGAGGAGCGATTAGAAGAATTAAGGGCTAAAGCGGAAGCTAATAAGGTGCCTTTCTTATATGATAGGCATTGTAAGAATCTTAGCAAAGAAGAAATAGAACAAAAGATAAACAATGGTGAAAAATATGTTATCAGACAAATTATGCCTAAGACTGGATTAAGTGTTTATAATGATCTTGTTTACGGAGAGATGACTTTTGAAAACAAATTATTAGAAGATCAAATACTTTTAAAGTCAGATGGTTATCCTACATATAATTTTGCCAATGTTATAGATGATCATTTAATGGACATAACTCATGTTATAAGGGGTAATGAATATTTAACATCGACGCCTAAATATAATCATTTATATGATGCTTTTGGTTGGGAAAAACCAATTTATATTCATTTACCAATGGTTGTTGATTATGATCTTAAGAAACTAAGTAAAAGACATGGCGCAGCTTCTTTTATGGATTTATACAATAATGGTTATTTACCTGAAGCTGTAGTTAATTATTTATCATTATTAGGATGGAGTCCTGAAACAACGGAAGAAATATTTTCTTTAGAAGAATTAATCAAAGTATTTGATCCATCTAGAATTAATAAAGCACCAGCGGTGTATGATGTTAAGAAACTTAATTGGGTAAATAGTCATTATATAAAGAAACTTAGTTTAGATGAGTTAGTTAAAATAACACTTCCTCATTTAAAAGAAACTTATGATTTATCGGATAAAAGTAATGAATGGATTAGGCATTTAATTGAAATCTATCATAATCATATTTCTTATGGTAAAGAAATTGTTGAAGTAACAGATTTATTCTTTAAAAAAGATATAACATTAGATGAGGAATGTTTAGAATTTATGAATACTGGTGATTCTAGGAAAGTAGTTAATAGTTTTTATAATCATGTTAAGAATATTACTGATTGGACAATTGAAAATATTGTTGATAGCATTAATAAGACTAAAGAGGAAGCTGGTGTCAAAGGCAAAAATTTATATATGCCAATCAGAATTATGGTAAGTGGTCAAATGCATGGCCCAGAATTGCCTGATACTATTTATTTATTAGGAAGAGATGCCGTAACCGATAGATTATCTAAATAATTTCAACATTAAGATTGATATTGTATATACTTAAATACAGGAGGTAAATATGAAAATATATAATACGCTTTCAAAGAGCGCGGAAAAATTTGTTCCCCACAATGAAAAAGAAGTTAAGATGTATACATGTGGACCTACAGTTTATGATTATGCTCATATTGGTAACCTGCGTACTTATATTTTTGAAGATATTTTAGAAAAAACATTAAGTTACATTGGATATGATGTTAAAAGAGTTATGAATGTAACAGACGTAGGTCATATGACATCTGATGCGGATACTGGTGACGATAAAATGTTAAGCGGGGCTAAAAGAGAGGGTAAAAGTGTATATGAAATAGCTGATTTTTATACTGAAGCTTTCTTTAGTGATTTATTAAAACTTAATATTAAAAAGCCAGATATAATAAAAAAAGCATCTGATCATATTGATCAATATATTAATATAATATCTAAATTATTGGAAAAGGGTTATGCTTATACTGCTGGTGGTAATGTTTATTTTGATATTAGTAAAGCTAAGGATTATTATAAATTATCGGGTAAGAATGAGAAAGATTTATTGGTTGGAGTTAGGGATGATGTTGAAGAAGATAAAAATAAACGTAATCCGTTTGATTTTGGTTTGTGGTTCACTTCATCTAAATTTGATAATCAAGCTTTAAAATGGGATTCACCATGGGGCACTGGCTATCCAGGATGGCATATTGAGTGCTCTGGAATAAGCATAAAATATTTAGGTGAATATTTAGATATTCATTGTGGTGGAGTTGATAATATTTTCCCACACCATACAAATGAAATTGCTCAAAGTGAAGCTTATTTAGGACATAAATGGTGTAATTATTGGGTACATGGTGAGTTTTTAAATGATGAAACAGGGAAAATGAGTAAATCAAAGGGTGAATTTTTGATTCTTTCCTTATTAGAAAGCAAAGGATATAACCCTCTTGTTTATCGTTTCTTTTGCTTAGGATCACATTATCGCAAGCAATTAGCTTTTTCTTATAATTCTTTAGATATTGCGTCTAATTCTTATGATAAATTATTAAATAGGATAAAGAATATCAAGGCTGATGATAGTGAGGTTGATGCTTTAAAAAGTAAAGTATATAAGGACAAATTTAAAGCTGCTTTAGAGGATGATTTAAACACTTCAAATGCATTAACGATATTATTTGAGGTAATAAAAGATAATGATTTAAATAATAATACGAAACGTTATTTAATTGAAGATTTTGACAAGGTATTATCACTTGATTTATTAAAAGATGATAATTCTATTGTAGATAGTGAGTTTATTTCTGAAATCGAAGCATTAATTGCAGAACGCAATGTTGCTAAAAACGAAAAAAATTATGCTAAAGCAGATGAAATAAGAGACTGTTTATTATCTATGGGTGTTATAATTAGTGATGGTAGTGAGGGAACTAAGTATGAAATAAAGGATGTGGCATAGATGGATATTTTACTATACATTATTCCTGTTGTACTTGTGTTTGGAGCACAAATGATAGTAACGAGCACATATAATAAGTATAAAAGTGTACCAAATAAGAAGAGCCTGACGGGTTCTGAGGTGGCTCGTAAAATCTTGGATAAAAATAATTATACTGATGTTCACGTTGTTGAGACTAAAGGCAAGATGTCTGACCATTATGATCCTAGACGTAAAACCGTTAGGTTATCTAGCGAGGTTTATCATGATGCTACTATTTCAGCTGTGTCAATAGCAGCACATGAATGCGGGCATGTTATTCAACATAAAAATAAATATGCTCCTATGACTATAAGGCACGCTATTGTTCCCGTAGTCAATTTTGCGTCTCGCATTGGTTATGTTGTATTAATCATTGGTTTAATTGCTTCAGCTTTTAAATTGGCAACTTGGGGCATTGTATTATTATGCGCCACCTTATTATTTCAACTAATTACATTGCCTGTTGAATTTAATGCTTCTAAAAGAGCTATTAAAGCACTAGAAGAAAATAAGTTAATTGAAAAAAGCGAAAAAGATCGCGTTAGCGCAATGCTGACAGCTGCTGCTTTAACTTATGTTGCATCACTAGTGGCCAACGCATTTGAAATATTGCGATTATTTTTAATGGTTAGTGTTAATAGGAATCGTGATTAACAAAACGATAAACATTAATTATTATATGCTGTAATTTTTATAATGGAGGTTTCATATGAAGGGTTTATTTAAAAATGAAAAAGTAGATATTAAAAATTTGAATGAAATGATTAAATCGGGAAGTAAGATATTAAGGTTATTATTTTTTCTACTTGTGATTGTAGGAGTTTATGCCGTTACCCTTATTTTTAAAGAATGGCAAATACTTTGGTTTATTTTATTAATATTTAAGATTTTGTCTCCCTTTTTTATAGGTATAATTATCGCTTGGCTTTTAGATCCATGTGTACAGTTTCTATATAAAAAGGGAATAAGTAAGGTTTTAGGGACCATTTTAGTCTATATAGTTATGTTGATTCTACTATATTTAGCATTAACTGGGATATTTCCTCTATTGTTAAATCAAATAAATGATTTTATAACAACGTTGCCATCAATATTTGATGATATAACGTTATGGACGAATAACTTTGTTGATCGTTTTAAAGATATTAGCTTTATTGATGTTGAAATTGTTAAGGCTGATTTAGTTAATTCAATTAATGGCTTTGTTGGTTCGCTTACTAATGATATGCCAACGATGATTGTTAACTTTTTTAGGGGGCTAGTATCAACTGTTGGTATATTTGCCTTGGGATTGATGATTGGTTTTTACTTGTTATTTGATTTTGATAATATTGGTAGAGTGTTATTATCATTCTTACCGGCTCGCGCTAGGAAGGATGCTATTAGTTTATTTATGGAAGCTAATGACTCTTTGTTTAACTATATTAAGGGGACCATTTTTGTGTCACTTATTATTTTCGCGGTGAGTGCTGTTGTGTTTACTGTTACAGGGTTAAAAGCACCATTACTATTTGCTTTAATATGTGGTATTACTAATGTTATTCCATATATAGGGCCATACTTAGGAGCGGTGCCAGCTACAATTGTTGCCTTTACCCAAGGTGTTCCAACAGGAATTATTGTTCTTATATCTATCATCATTACCCAATTTATTGAAGGGAACTTTATTCAACCACTTGTTATGAGTAAGACAATGAAACTTCATCCTGTAACCATATTAATTGGTTTATTAGTGTTTGGTTATTTCTTTGGTGTTTTAGGGATGATCATAGCAACTCCTTTAGTAGCGGTAATAAAATCAATTATCTTATTTGTTGAAAACAAGTATAACATTTTAAAGTTTAAGCAGGAAACAGAATAAGGAGGAGTAATCAATATGGAAGTCGCATATAGAAATCCCAAAATATATTTACTTGCAGGCAAAGCTAAACATGGTAAATCAACTTCTGCCCTTATTTTAAAAGAAGAATATGAGAATAAGGGGAAGAAGGCTACTATTGCCCATTATTCTGGATATATTAAAGAATATGCTAAGAATTTCTTTGGGTGGGATGGCAAGGAAGAAACTAAACCGCGTGAATTATTACAGCAATTAGGAACTGAAATCATTAGAGAAAAATTAAAGAAGGAAGATTTTTTTGTTAACCGAATGATTGAAGATATAGAAATCTTATCTTACTTTTTTGATGTCATTATTATTGACGATGTTCGATTGGAAATTGAGATAGAAAGACCTAAAAAAATATTTGATAATAGCATATGTATAAATGTGGTAAGAGAAGATTTTGATAATGGTCTTACTGAAGAACAAAAAAAACACCGTACAGAAGTGGCTTTAGATAATTATGATAAGTATGATTACTATATCTATAATAATGGTTCAATTGACGATTTAAGGCAATCTATAACGGCTATTATGGAAAAAGCAGGTGATTAAAATGAAGAAAATGAGTAGTAATGAAATAAGAAATATGTTTATACGATTTTTTGAAGAACGAGGTCATTTGGCTATTCCTAGCGCTTCATTAATTCCTATAAATGATCCTACTCTTCTTTGGATAAATGCTGGTATTACGCCTTTAAAAAAGTATTTTGATGGTAGTAGTATACCTGAAAACAAAAGAATAGTTAGTGCTCAAAAGTGCATTAGAACTAATGATATTGAAAATGTAGGAGTAACTGCTAGACACCATACCTTTTTTGAGATGTTAGGTAATTTTTCAATTGGTGATTATTTTAAAAAAGAAGCAATTGCTTACACATATGAATTGCTAACAAGTGAAAAGTATTTTAATTTTGATAAAGATAAGTTATACGTAACAATTTATACTAATGATGAAGAAGCATATAACTTATGGGTTGAGCAAGGAATAGACGCTAGTCATATTATTAAACTGGATAGTAATTATTGGGAGATAGGTGAAGGACCTTCAGGACCTAATAGTGAAATATTTTATGATAGAGGGATTGAATATGATCCAGAAAATAAGGGTATTTACTTACTTCAAAACGATATAGATAATGACCGTTATATTGAAATTTGGAATAATGTTTTTAGTATGTATAATGCAAAAGCGGGTGTAAAAAGAGAAGATTACAAAGAACTGCCTAGCAAAAACATTGATACGGGTATGGGATTTGAAAGAATGGTTGCTATTATTCAAAATGCCAAGACTAATTATGAAACAGATCTTTTCATGCCGATTATTGAAGGTATTGTTGAATTGAGTGGCAAACAATATAATGGTGAAATGGCCTTTAAAGTTATTGCCGATCATGTTAGAACACTTACTTTTGCTTTGAGTGATGGGGCTGTCTTTTCTAATGAAGGAAGAGGCTATGTTCTACGTAGACTATTGCGTAGAGCGGTACGCTATGGTAAAAAACTGGGGATTGAAGAGCCGTTTCTTTATAAATTAGTCCCATCAGTTATTTCTACAATGAGTGATGCATATCCTGATTTGAATAAAAATAGTGAGAAAACGTGCAAGCTGATTTTAAAAGAAGAAACATTATTTAGTAAAACACTTACAAGTGGTGAGAAGAAACTGGGTGAAATACTTGAAGCAAGTAACTCAAAAGTAATTTCGGGAGAAGATGTTTTCAAACTTTATGATACTTACGGCTTCCCGTGGGAATTAACAATGGAATATCTAAATGAAAATGGATTTTCAATGAAT
>JAQVZV010000022.1 GCA_028708005.1 Bacilli bacterium | reverse complement strand
CTGGAGGTTTTGGCACTAGAGGTAATAAAGGCAAAATAAAAGCAATTAAATATGCCCGTGAACATAATATACCATTTTTAGGAATAGGTTTAGGTATGCAGTTGGCTTGTATAGAATTTGCTCGTAATGTATGCGGTATAGCAAATGCTGATTCAACTGAATTTGATGAGACGACAACAGATCCTATTATTGATTTAGCATTAGGCAATAAACCAAATGGTGAAAATAAGATGGCCTTACGGTTAGGTAATTATCCATGTGTTATAACCCGGAATACGAGGTTACATAAAATTTATAAAACAGATAAGATTGTAGAACGTCACCGTCATCGATATGAATTCAATAATAAATATTTGGAGTTGTTATCTTCAAAGGGAATGGTTTTTTCAGGTAAAAGTCCTAATGGGGAAATGGTTGAAGCGATAGAATTGCCTAATCATCCATGTTTTATAGCATCTCAGTTTCATCCCGAGTTTAAAAGTAGACCAACAAGACCTCATCCTATGTTTGACTTTTTTGTTAAAGCAAGTATTGATTTATAGTAGGACAGAATATTTTTTTCCTTAAAACATATTATTAAATGAAATTAAATGATTGCAAAATTTTGATTTTGGTGATATCCTTAAAATAGGAGGAATATAAATGGGAGATTTTTTTGATGGAATTGTGATTTTTTTAGAAGAATATTATGTATATGTAATAGGTGTTGGCTTAATTCTCATTTTGATGCTAATAGGTCTTTTAACTAGTCGAGGCAAAGGAAAAAAGAAAACCAAGACTGAAGAACCAATGGCAAATATAAATGAAGTTAATACAGGCAGTATAAATGACGTTGCTAACACACTGCAAAGTGATGTTATGCAACCTGTTGATGTAATTGATCTTCCTATCGAAGAAAACGTTGCTACTCCTATTTCAAATGAAATGGATGTGCCAGGATTTACACCAATAGCGCCTGAACAAGGTGTGCCAACAATGCCAGAAGCTGCTCCAATAGCACCTGAACAAGGAATGCCGACAATGCCAGAAGCTGCTCCAATAGCACCTGAACAAGGAATGCCGACAATGCCAGAAGCTGCTCCAATAGCGCCTGAACAAGGAATACGAGATGCCTTTGTTAGTCCCGTTATGGGCCAACCTTTGGTTAACGAGCCAAACACTGTTGAACCTATAGTAGAAGAAATTAAACCAATTGAAGAGATTACCCCAATTGACAATGATAGATTTGATAAAACTGAAGTTATGGATTTCTCAATGATTCAACCTCAACAAACAACCGAAGCTAACTCAGAGTCAAATCCAACTTTCATTATTGATCAATCACAATATGATAATGATAGCATTTTAAACGGGGAAAACAGTTCTGCCGAAGAACCTAAGATATAAAAGCAAAATTAAAGTTCTTGTTATACTAAGAACTTTTTTTATTATATTTGGTACTAATTATTGTTGTTTTATGATATAATTTTTATGAATATTACATTGTGTAGGAGGACGTTATGACTTTAGATTTTATTATTTCTACAATAATGAAAATAATAGACGTTGCATTAGTATGGTTTTTCTTATATTACATACTTAAGAACATTCGTAATAATGTTAAGATGAGTTTGTTATTTAAAGGTATAATTTTTATTGTGTTAATTAAAGTGTTAAGTGATTGGCTTGGATTAGTTACAATTGGTTTGTTACTAGAATACGTTATCATGTGGGGGCCATTAGCTTTAATTATAATTTTTCAACCTGAAATTAGAAATGTATTAGAACAAATAGGAAAAACTCAACTTCTAGGTAGACATAAGGTTTTAAGTGTTGGCGAGCGTGAAAAAATAGTGCGCGAAATAACTTTAGCTGTTGAATATTTAAAGAAAACCAGAATTGGTGCATTAATTGTTATCGAGCGTGATGTTAGTTTGCGTGATTACATTGAAAGATCAAAGAAAATTTATGCAGATATAACTAGTGAACTGTTAATATCTATCTTTTTCCCAAATAATCCTCTTCATGACGGAGGGGTTATTATACAAGGAGATAGAATTAGTTGTGCGGGAGCTGTTTTCCCAACTAGCGTAGATATGAAGATTGTAAAGCGTTTGGGTACCAGACATAGAGCTGCATTGGGAATTAGCGAAGAAACAGATTGTATTTCAATTATTGTCTCTGAAGAAACGGGTCGCATTTCTATCGCTACCAATGGTGAATTGAATTATAATTTAACCCTTGATGACTTTAGTGAAATTCTTCTTGAAGAGCTCAGACCTAAGAATGATGTTGTAGTTGAAGAAGAGGTTGAGGAGGCAGAAAATGAAAATGAAGAATAAATTTAAATTCATGTTAGCCAATCTATGGCATGCAATAGATAAACATATAATTCTGCCTATTACAAAACTAGCTATTCTTATTAAAGATAATTTTACGAGAGATAGCAAAAGACTTGAAAAGATTTTGAGTCAAAAGAATAGTTTGTTATTAATTACACTTATTCTTGCTGTCATTATATTTATAACTGTTGATTCTGAAACAATTGCGATGATGGAAACATCAGCAGAGGTATTATATAATCAACCAGTTGAAGTTAAATATAATGAGGAAGCTTATGTATTGGAAGGCGTTCCTGAGAAGGTTGATATCACAATGATTGGTCGTTCATTTAATGTATATTTGGCAAGGCAAATTTCAGTTCATGAAGCTACACTTGATTTAACAGGTTTGAAACCCGGTGTTCATAAAGTTGCTTTAAAATATAAAAGAGCGATTGATACAATTAACTATAAATTAGATCCTTCTGTTGTTACTATTACAATTTATCCAAAGGTATCTGAAGCTAGGACGGTTAATGTTGATCTATTAAATACAGATGATTTAGATCCAAAACTAGTTATTGAAAAAACGGAAATCGAACGTGACCAAGTTATTGTAAAAGGATCAGAGGATACATTAAAAAAGGTAGCTACTATAAAAGCGCTAATAGACACAAATAATTTTATAGATCCAAAAGTGGGTAAGTTAGAGTTGAACGACATACCTCTAATTGCCTATGACCAAAGTGGTAATGTTGTAGATGCAGAAATAGTTCCATCGAAGATAAGCGCAGTAATTACTATTACATCTCCACAGAAAAACATTCCGCTTCGTTTTGTACCTGTAGGAACGTTAAGCTTTGGTAAAGCTATAAGTACTATCACTAGCAATGTAAATGAAGTTGTTGTCTATGGTGATGATGACATCATTGAAAATATTTCTTATATCGAAGTCCCTATTGATGTTAACGGTTTAAAAGAAAATAAGCAATATAATTTGACCATTAAAAAACCGGTTGGTGTTAGGTTAATGAGTGAAGCCATTGCAAATGTTAGTGTAGTTGTTGAAGATGAAGATACTAAGGAGTTTAACAACATAGATGTCCAATATGAAAATTTAGGAAACAACTATACTGTTAATGCAAAGAGTAAAGATGATCGTAGTATTACTATCATTGTAAAAGGGGTTAGTTCTGTTTTAAATACAATTAATCCAGTTAATATAAGAGCGTATGTTGATTTAAAAGGTTATGGCGTTGGTGAACACGAAGTGGATGTTATAGTAGAAAGAAGCGATTTGAGGGTTACATATGTTCCAAAGGTTAAAAAAGTAACACTCATTATTAAAGCTAAAAAATAATTTATAGGCGAACAGTTTCTGTTTGCCTATTTATCTTAAGTGAAAATACGCAACAATATCATCAAAATTCATATAATTCAATTGACAATATGCATAATTTCTAGTAAAATTCAAATTGGTACATTTTAAACAGCCCACATAAGTAGATATCGGGGTCTACTTATTTAACTGGAAGGAGACAAAATATGAAAACGTTTATGCAACCAAAAGAAAATGTGGCTCGTAGCTGGTATGTCATAGATGCTGATGGATTACCTTTAGGCCGACTTGCATCTAAGGTGGCACATATATTAAGAGGAAAACACAAACCAACATTTACCCCTCATATTGATTGCGGTGATTATGTTATTGTAGTTAATGCTTCAAAGGTAAACTTAACTGGCTCAAAACTAGATAATAAGATATACTATAACCATAGTGGTTACCCAGGAGGTTTAAGGGAGCGTACAGCAAGAGTAATGCGAGATAAATATGCTACTGAAATGATTGAAAGAGCGGTAAAGGGAATGTTGCCTAAAGGTAGGTTAGGTAGACAAATGTATAAAAAGTTGTTTGTATATGACGATGAAATTCATCCACATACAGCTCAAAAACCTACAGCGATAAATTTTAAGTAAGGAGAAATATATAATGGCAGAAAAGAAAGTTTATATAGGAACGGGGCGTCGTAAGACTTCAGTTGCCAAAGTAAGAATGACTGCTGGCAAAGGTAAAATTACGATTAATGGAAAAGACGTAAACGAATATTTACCTTTTCCAACTTTAATCATGGATTTAATGCAACCATTAGAAGTTACTGGCATGAAAGATAAATTTGATATCGTTGTTGATGCCTATGGTGGCGGTTTTTCTGGGCAAGCTGGTGCAACTCGTTTGGGTATCGCTAGGGCATTATTAGAATATGATAGTCCTAATGATCCTCAACGTGAAGATTCATTTAGAAAAATTCTAAAAGCCAATGGTTTTATTACTAGAGATCCTCGTAAAAAGGAACGTAAAAAATATGGTTTAAAGAAAGCTCGTCGCGCACCACAATTCTCAAAAAGATAATTTTAAAGCACTTATTAGTGCTTTTTTTATGTGTAATTGTTATTCTATTATCATATAATTTTATGGGTGATATATTGAAAAGATATCGAACTATTATGATAGTTATTGTTTTGTTTCTTTTAGCAGCTATGAATAAAGTTAATAGCTATGTAGAAGAATTACCATTACTAGGTAAGGTTATATATATTGATCCAGGTCATGGGGGCCCTGACCCTGGCGCTAATTATAAAGATATTTTAGAAAAAGATATCAATTTAGAAATAAGTAAATTGATATCGACATTATTAGTTGAGAAAGGTGCTATTGTATATATGACGAGGGAATATGATTATGATTTGGCTCCACCTCATGCCTATTTGCGAAAAAGAAGTGATTTATCTCGGCGTATTAAAATGATAAATGATTCTATGTGTGATGTTTATTTGTCAATTCACTTGAATGCTACTACTTCTCCTAATTGGAAGGGGGCGCAAGTGTTTTATGATAATATTAATGATAAAAACATAATATTAGGTACTAAAATACAAGATAGTTTTAAAGCTCGTCTTGGTTCAAGACGCAAATTAAAAGAAATACATGATCTTTATATGTATAAGGACATTACTAGGCCTGGGGTTTTATTGGAACTAGGGTTTTTATCTAACCCTAATGAGCGATATATTCTAAGGAAATATTATTATCAAAAGAGGGTGTCTAATGCAATTATAGAGGGATTAATTAATTATTTTAGGGATTAAAAAGCGATTTCTCATGAAATCGCATTGTTTATAATCCTCTAGCTTTATAATCATTATATAACTCTAAAAATCTCGTGAAATGAATTATTTCCCTTTGCCTTAGAAAAGCTAATGGAGCTATTACATCTTGATCATTTGTGAGGTTCATTAGATTTTCGTAAACAGCTCTAGCTTTTTGTTCGGCAGCTAAGTCTTCTTGTAAATCGGCTATTGGATCGCCGGTAGTTGCAAAATATGCAGCTGTGAAAGGAACACCATTGGCATCAGTTGGGAATAAACCTTTTCCGTGTTCGGCATAGTGTGAATCAAGTCCGGCGGCCTTCAATTCATCAATTGTAGCATCTTTCAATAATTGATATACCATGGTGGCAATCATTTCTACATGAGCTAATTCTTCAGTGCCAATATCGGTTAATAATGCACGTCCTTTGTCGTCAGGCATTGTGTATCTTTGGTTTAAGTATCTAAGGGCGGCGGCCAATTCGCCGTTACTGCCGCCATATTGGGTTACTAGAAGTTTAGCCATACGTATATCTTTCTTTTTAATGTTTACAGGATACTCAAGCATTTTCTCAAATTTCCACATATTATTTCACCTCCCAAGGCCAAGGGGATACTAACCATGCCCATGGTTGAGAATTTAATGTTTCGCTGCCTAATGTTAGTGGCCCAAACTTGTTTTCGTATGCCATTTTTGCTTGTTTTAATTGATTTACAAACTGGTTATATAAATTAATAACCTCAGAATCGTTTGGATGAGTGTCCAAATACAAATTCAAATCTATTAGGGAAAAAGTATATTCTCTAACTTGATTTAATAATGCCTCATTTTCCGTTTGGGGGTTCAACTTAAATGGTTCAGCTGTAATATAGGGATCATAAAGATTGGGGAACATGTTTCCTCTAATAAAGCCTTCAGATGGGGTATATAGCTTTTGATTATAGGTTTGTGGTATTGCACTGATATTAGGACTAGAAATGCCAGCAGGTTCCATATAATCGTGTACGTTATAATTATAATAGTTATACATCATTATCCTCCTTCGTCATATCTTATGTCATTAATACAACCGTGAATATGACAAATATCACCAATGGTATATAATAGGAGCCTTTTGTGTATAATTTTTAATATAAAACAAAAAAGCAGTATAATTATTACTGCCTTGTGGACAATATATTTCTTAGAAACTAAAGTATGTTCCATTTCCTAATTCACAGTCGCGTCCTGTTAAATAAGATAAATTAGGAAATAGTTCTTTTAATGCACTGTCATCTACTTTACCTTGGAGAATTTCGTTTACCTCTGTTATTAATTTGAGAGCTTTAGATAAAGCGATTGAATATAATTGAATAAAAGAATAGTTGTAAATATCATCTTTGTTTAAGGAGTGAAACCATTTTTCATTTTTAAGATTTAAATAATAATCATCATTATCCAATTTGATATTATATGATATTGCACTTAACTTTACATCGAAAGGGAATATTTGTAACAAAGTATAAATCATCTTTTTTATTCCTGTTCTATCATTTCTAAAATACTTATAAAATAGTTTCATATGTTTTAAACTGGTTTTATATTTTTCTCCGATGTTCTTTTTATTAAAAGTTTTAGCAAACGTTGCATTTATCAGTTCTTCTAATGTTGATGATATTGTGATTGATTTAAAACAAAAGAGATGAGTCTTAAAATTGGCGGGTTTAACTTTCTCTCTATTTTTGATTAAATAACAATCAATATATGATTCTATTTGTTCGTGTCTTCCGAAATATTTATATGTATCCTTTTGCCCTCTTTTAAATATTCCGGCTTTATAGACAACAAAGGGATGAATTGTCATATCTAATACGTAATGAGCGATAAAGCCATATAGAAAGGTGATAATTTCCGGATTATCATTTAATTTTTTTTCTTTTATTATTGCGATAAGATTGATGAAAAACTCTCCTGTCTGTTGGCGTTGCATATGGTGACCTAAATTTCTAATTTTTTTACCACCACTGATATATAGAAGCCTATAGAAGAAGAAAACATCTGGGCCTTGAGCGAAAGCTTTAAATTGATCTTTATAATTATTTAATAACTTTTTTCTTTTTTTATCTAACCGTTCATATATGTCCATGCTAAAATATGCATGTGTTATGGTACTGGGCATACTACACTCCTTTATACATTATATAATTATAGCACAAGAAATATTAAAAAAAGAATGGTTTTATGATATAATTCATAATAGGTGAGCAATATGGGAGAACGTAAGGTGTTCAAAACACTTGATGAACAAATCGAGATTTTAAAGGCAAAAGGTTTATTAATTCAAGATATAGAGAAGGCTAAAGATATCTTGCTTAGGGAGAATTATTTTTTTATAAGTGGATATCGACATATTTTTTTGAAGTCTCCAAAGGAGCAATACTTTTTACCGGGAACCACATTCGAAGAACTTTATGCTTTTTTTACCTTCGACCGTAGTTTGAGAAATATTTTTTTCAAAAATATATTAGTAATAGAAAATAACTTGAAATCAATTTTTAGTTATCAATTATCTAGAAGATATGGTGTTAAAGAAAAAGACTATTTAAAAGAAATTAATTTCTCTAATGATGGGAAAAAATCCAGACAAGTATCTGATGTTCTTCGAAAAATGAAAAGACAAATAAGAGTAAATGGGTCTCAACATTCAGCTACGATGCATTATATGAATAATTATGGTTATATCCCATTATGGGTTTTGGTTAAGGTATTGTCTTTTGGCATAATTAGTGAGTTATATAATATTTTAAAACCTGAAGATCAATTATCGATTTCAGAATATTATAATTTGGATGTTGAAAATTTTAGCATTTTTTTGACACTTCTTTCAAATTATCGTAATTTATGTGCTCATGAGGATATATTGTTTGATAATCGTAGTCAAAGAGAAATTATTGATAATGAGTATCATTTAAAACTGAATATACCTATGATGGATGATGAGTATATATACGGTAAGAATGATCTGTTTGCGCTTATAATAATATTGAAGTACATGTTAAAAGATGATGAATTCAGGCATTTGGTATATGAAATAGATTATGAGATAGCACTTTTAGATGGGAAAGTATCTACTATCCCTGTTGGAAAAATACTCAATAGAATTGGATTCCCTAATAATTGGCGCGCAATAATTGACTTATAAGGAGGTTTTTAGGTGAGAAAGAAAATTGTTGGTAGTTTAATCATTGTTTTTACTTTCTTTCTAGGTGTTTTTTCTAGTTATTTACTTATTCGTTATTATCCTTTGGAAACTGAAAAAGTAGAAAAAGTTATAAAAGAATATAAAGTGGAAGAGAGTGCAACATATGATGCTATTGAAAAGATATATGATGCAGTTGTAGTAGTTGAAACTTTTAAAAAGAATATACCATCGTCAAGTGGAACGGGTTTTGTTTATAAACAAGATGGGACAAAAGGCTATATTATTACCAATAATCATGTTATAAGTGGTTCTGATAAAGTGGAAGTTATTTTAACAAATGGTGACAGAGTTGCGGCCGAGGTGCTTGGCAGTGATATTGTAGGGGATATTGCGGTTTTAAGCATTCCTCATAATAAAGTTATAAGAGTTGCAGAAATAGGTAGTTCTAATGATGTAAAATTAGGGGCCACCGTATTTGCTATTGGCGCACCAATGGGAAGTGAATATAGTGGAACAACAACAAGGGGCTGTGTGTCGGGCGTAAATAGACTGGTCAGTTTTAGACTGGACGGTCCTCTGTCAAATGATATATTAATGCGTGTAATTCAAACTGATGCGGCTATAAATCCTGGAAATAGTGGAGGGCCTTTAATCAGTTTGGCCGGGTCCGTAATTGGCATTACTTCTTTAAAGTTGGTTCAAGAAGAAATTGAGGGTATAGGTTTTGCTATTCCAATCGAAGATGCTATGAAATATATGGATGAACTCGAAAGGGGAGAAACAATAAAAAGACCCGTTTTGGGAGTTCAACTTCTTGATTTGGATGAAATATATGCATTGTTCTATAGTAACATAGCGGTCGATGAAAGTATTAAAACAGGCGCTGTTATACAACTTGTTATGGCTAACACTTCAGCAGCTGATGCTGGTCTTAAAAAGGGCGATGTTATCTTAAAAATAGGAAATGTTAAAATTAAGAACAAA
>JAQVZV010000021.1:3681-9639 GCA_028708005.1 Bacilli bacterium | reverse complement strand
CCAACTAGGTTAGACCTTGACGTTGAATGGTTGACTGGAGATATAAATGAAAAAAGTATAGCTAAGTTCTTGAGAGAAGAATTTGGACATTATTTAAGTGGAAAAGAAAAACCTTTTAACTTTCAATATAATGAAGGAGATAATTATGTTGAAGTTACTGATATCAAATGGGGAAGAAAAAAATATTAAAGTAAACAAATAAAAAAAACAAGATAATAAAACTATGGGAAGGTATTAAACCTTCCCAATTAATTAAAAAATAAATTGATATAAAAAATTGGATTATATGTGAAATAAATTAAACAAGGAAAGGAAAAGTATGACACTAAATGAAATGCAAGTAGCTTTTCAGACTGATGCGAGTATATTGGGAGATTACCAGCTAATGTCTAAAACGGAGCTAGCTAATGGATACTGTGATGCAGATGAGAAAGCGTTAGCGTATAAAATTAGCGGTGATAAAGATAAAGAGACAGAGCAAGAAATTTTAAGAAGCGCTTATTATTCAGCTTTAATGTTGCGATATTGGTACAAAATATTTGAGTGGTATAAAAATAGTTACACATTAAATCTTCCAATAACTGATTATGTAGATTGGTTATCAGATAGTTTATATGTTGCTTTTTATTATAGAGTTTGGAGATATAAGTTTGAAGCTGTTGTAAAAAAAGGAATATTTAAAGAATATAAATTAGATGAAAATGGGAATAAAATTCCTAATAAATATTATTATGAAGTCGACCAAAACGCTCCTGATAAAATCATAAATAGATGCTGTGGGAGTATGCGAGGAAGAGTGTTCCAATTCCACAATAAAGATAAAAGAAAAGCTGATACACAGACGTATAGTCTAGATGCTATATTAGAAGAAGATGGAGATTATGCTATTAATTATATTGGAGCTTATTCAAAGGATGAAAAGACTTTTTTAGGTGGAGCTTATAGTTTAGTTCAAATGTTATTAGATAGAGGTGAAAACCTAGAAGCTTTAATTGTGCATAGTATCGCTAATTATCAAAATTATAAAAAAGAAAAAGAAATTAAAACGATTAAAACTATATCTGAAGAAACAGGGGAAGAAATTAAACAAAAAGAGATCACAATAAAGAGTAAATTTGATTCAAAAAAATTAGTGAAACATCTAAACAGTATTGATGAAGACTTTATATTTCACTTCTGCGATAACTATAAAATAAATGATAATATTGGAAATAAAATATTAAATAGTTTGAAGAATCTATCTAATGCAAAATTATATAAAGTTATTGAGAAAACATTAGAAGAGATAAAACAAACACCTGATTTGCTTGCTTGTATTATTTAAGCGAAAAAAAAGAAATAAAGATTATGACGTTATCAAAAGTTCATTTTTATTTAACAGTTGAATTAAGAGAACGATATCGTTTAGAGGGTGGAATTAATATACAAAAAATAATATTAGACCATAAAATATATGAGAACATATAAATAGATAATGAAAACTATACTTAGCTAGAATTACGACTCTACATATCAAATTTAACGGAGAATCAATTTTCAATTAACTTGTATATATTTATGTTAAAACAACAAAAAGTTAAGAGCGGTGAAATTTTACTTTTGAGCTTTGTTGATTTTTAATTTTAGTTTATTATATAATATAGAGGAGAAAGAAAATGAAAAAATATGAATTAACAAATGAAACAATCAAAATTGCAAACAAGAAATTATTTAGAATTAGAGCATTAAAAGATTTTGAAAATGTGAAAGCAGGCGATTTGGGCGGTTATGTTGAAAGTGAAAATAACCTAACACAAGAAAATAATTGTTGGATTTATGAAAATGCTAAAGTTTTTGATGATGCTATAGTTTATGATAATGCTAGAGTTTTTGGAAGTGCTTGGGTTTTTGAAAATGCTAGAGTTTATGAAAATGCTTGGATTTATGGTTATGCTAGAGTTTTTGGCAATGCTAAAGTTTATGAAAATGCCGAAGTTTATGAAAAAGCTTGGATTTATGAAAATGCTAAAGTTTATGGAAATGCTAGAGTTTTTGGGTATGCTGAAGTTTATGGTGATGTTAAGGGAAATAAAGGGGAAAGAAAATGAAAAAATTTGAATTAACAAATGAAACAATCAAAAAGGAAGTAATATATTAATGAAATCAAAAATAGATAAGATTTTAGAGAAATGTAATATCACAGAAATTACTATCGATAAAGATAAAAAATACGTTGTAGGCATTGAAGTAAGCAGTTTCAGTGGTGATATACTTGCCGAAACGAATTATATAAAACAAGTAATTGATATCTTTACTAATAAGTTAAATATGAAGGATTGTATATATATTCCAATGCATAATGGTTATACTCCTTTTATAATAAGAGAAGCAACTGAAGCAGATATTAATAAATTTGAATAAATGTTAGAAAGAAGTTATTGACTTCTTTCTTTTTATATTAAATTAGTTGATTTAATTTAATTTTTATTATATAATTATAATATAACATAAGGGGTAAATATTATAAATAAAACTGATATCAAAACATTACTTTAACATTTATAGTTGCTAAATTATATGGAAGTAAGTATAGATATTTATTTACAATATTTATAAAATAGTAAGATATGTTAAATTTCAATATGAAAATCAAAGGAGAAATAAAATGAACACAAATGCAAGAAAAGTTACAAATGATGTTATCAGCGCTGTAGAAGATGGATTCTTATCTTGGGAAGAAGTTGCTAAAGCTTGTCTTAATTATATGAGTGAAGATGATGTAGAAGATATGGCGAGATTAGAAGATTGGAGCATTTGGCTTGAAGATGAAGAAGATGAAGAAGAAGATGAAGAAGATAATACAATTATGAAAAGATTAACAGCCTTTGAAGAACAAAAGATTTATGAAATAGCAGATCGTTATGTCACATCTTCACCAGTTAGCGGTAAGTGGGAAACAGAAGCAATTCACGAACGAGACGCAATTGCAAAAGAATTGAGATTAACAAAAGAAGAAGCAAATGAAGTGATGGTTGAATATTTAGGATTTGATATTGAAGATTTAGAATCAGAAGAACTAACTGAAAAAAAAGTTGAAAAAAAAATAACAACTGAAGAAGTAATAAATACGGCTAAAAAATATGGGTTAACCTTTACCGAAGAAGCATTAAAAGATTTAGAAGGTAATGTAGCGACTCTTAATTATCTACGTGAATCTGATGAATGGATGGAAGCAAAAGAAATGTTTAAAAAAGACATTAACTGGAAAAAACATTTCCGTGAAAGTCTTACAGAAGAAGTTTGTCCAGATTGCGGAAAAGAGCTTGAAAAAGATGGACATTGTTATAATGAAGAATGTGTTGCATATGATCCAACATCTCAATATTTTGATGAAAACCCTGATATTGAATTTGAAGATGAAGAAACAGACACACTTTCTGAAGAGGAAGCTTTAAGCATGTTTAAAAAAGGTGGATTTTTATTCATAAATAATAACGATGGTTATACAGCAATTGTTTCTAGAAATGGGTTAAATGATGAAAAAGCTTATACAAGCATTGATTATGATCTTGGGCAAAAACTTATTGATAGATATGACTTAAAGTTACTTGACAGAAAAGGTCCAAATTATAATCAAGAAATATATGTGTATAAGGGAAAATTAAATTCACTACCACAGAAAAGAACATTTTCATTAGATGATTTTGATGAAAACTTTGATATTGAATTTGAAGATGAAGAAGAAGATGATGGCACATTATTAAATACAGATTATGATAAACTTAACTTCCACGACGAAGGATTTCTAATCGGTGAAATGGACTTACATTATCCTGAAGTTAGTGTTCTTAATATGTTTGATGATGATATCTTTGTTGAGATTGATCTTTCTATTAATGTTGAACCTGAAGTCCTTCTTCAATACATTTGCGACAGAAATTATATTGATAGAGAAGATTTAACAGTTGTTGAAGCTCAAAAATTCATCGATGACATAGCAAGAACTCCTGATGATTATAAAGATTATTTACTTGAATTTTATTATGAGGAAGCAGAAATAGAAGCGTTTAAAAAAGCAGATTTAGAACCTAACTATTTTAGTGATAGAAGATACACAGAAATGAAAGAAAATCTAGATGAGATAGAATCAATGCTAGAACAAAATGATTTTGAAATAGATTTTTATAATGGACATTTAACAGGAGATGTTGAATTATATTACGATGATTTAATAATTATAGGTGATGAAATTCCTAGTGGAGACCCATATGAACCATCTGATTGGGAAGAAATTGAGCTTAATTATGTATATACAGCAGATGTTGATCAATCGACTTTGGTTGATTATGTATTAGATAGATTTAAATTAGATGGTGATATAAGTAATATAGAGTTACAAAAATACATTGATAAGATTGAAAGTAATAAAGAGTTTTTAGCTTATCATAATTACTTGAAAGAACAATTTAGGGAAAAAGCAGAAGAACAAGCATTTTATGAAGAAGCAGGCAAAGAAGACGATTTCGATGACCCCTATGAAAGATAAAAAAGATATTAAAACAAAAAGAGAGATTAACGCATCTCTCTTTTTATTTATTTAAGTTGATTTTATTCTATGTTCATTATATAATATATATGTAAAAGAAAGAGAGTGAAAATATGAAGGCAAAAGAAATGTTCAAATACGTTAACTACGATTTAATTGTAGAAAAAAATGGCAATTTAAAATACGTTAAAAAAGATGGTTTAGGTAATCAAGAAGTAATAAAATTTATAGTTAGTGGTTTTCAAGTTATAAATGTGTATTGTGAAAAAATTAATGGTAAAAAACTACCATATTCAGTTACGTTAAATAACATAATTGTTCAAGCTATGAACAAGCAAATAAAAGAATTAGGGTGGTAAAAGTATAAATATTTATAGTAGAATTTAAGAAAGAGTTTATATAGTTGATTTATATTTAAAAATATTATATAATTATATTGTAAAAATAAATAATTGATTTAAGGAGGAACAGAAACTATGACAAATCAAGAGATTTTACAAAAATTAGGTGAAGTTAAAAAAGGGCGCTACATCAACTTTACTAAAATAAAAGATTTAGGTAGCGGTATTGTTAAAGAAAGTGATATGGTTATTAGATTAGGTATTAATTATGCTAATATGAAAATCAATGAAAATAAACAAACAGGTCAACTTCCTTGGGGTAGATGGGTTGAAGGTTTAGAAAATTTGGTTGTTGAACATAAAGGAAAATATTATTTAAGAATAACTTCAACTGATCCAAGTTATCCTGAAAGTGGTGCAGATGTTATCGCAACAAGATATTTAAGAAATGGGCAAGAAATAAGTAAAGAAGAGGTTATTTATATGATTGGTGAAACTAAAACTTCAAGTAAAGCTAGCCCTGTGTATAATGTTAAATTTGAAAATATAGTAAAACTAGGAAAATAAATCCTAGTTTTTTATTTAGTTGATTTATTTGTTATGGTTATTATATAATATATATATATAAATAAGGAGAAAGAAAAATGTTAATTAAAGACTTACACAAAGATATCGAAAGATACTTATTAAACGATTGTTACTGTCAACATGAGATTTACTCATTTGATGGGTTTGGTTATCAGCTGTTTTATGAGGACCAGGAATGCAAAAAACTTGGTGAAATTCATGTTAAAGATACTGATTTAGTATGTTGCACTGCGCTACCATTCAATGATGTAAAAAATAAACCACAAGTTGTTATATTCTTTTTAGATGGTGATAAATGTGTTGATGCTTTAAGATACGATGCAACTGAGAATAACTTATCTATTACAAAAGATATTCTTGCAAATGGCATCAATGGTAGAAAGTTTAATTTTGATGAGTATGAACCAGGAGCAACGGTAAAATCACTCGATGAAATATTAAGTATGGCTGACGCAATTTTAATTGATTGAGCAAAATTAAATGAATAGATTACAAAGTTGATTT
>JAQVZV010000021.1:0-3581 GCA_028708005.1 Bacilli bacterium | reverse complement strand
TAACTAATAAATATAATGTATTTGATGCATTTGGAGAAAAAAGCACAGATAAAGAGTTCACAACCTCTGCTGAAGCAAAAACAGCTGTAGATGCTATAATAAAAGCGCACGAATCAAATAGATTTCAACCAAGTCATTACAGTAGATATTGGTGGGCTGTAATGGACAAAAACACTGGTTGGTATTATCGAGATAAAGATAACAAGATGGTAATGTTTAAATCTAGAAAAGATTGTTTTGACTGGTGCGATAAAAATAATGAAATATCTCGTAATAATGATTAAAAAAATAGTTGATTTTATATTGGTTTTGTATTATAATAAATATGTAAATAAATAAGGGAGGAAAGTATTTATGAGAAGAATTAAACATTTTCAAGGATATGGAAGCGTAGGAGCTGAAGTAATATCTAGACCTAAAAAGGGTAAAAGTGGGACATTAATAATAAAAGTAGTAGGCAATCATGAGTGTGGTTTAGAGATAAATAGTTGGGATAAATATGGTTTAGCTCAATGGTTAGGTGGTCCCGGTTTAGGAAAGTTTACAGAAAAAGATGTTATATCATTTTCTAGCAATTCTTTTTATGTTGAAAATAAAGAAAAAAACATCACAGAGGAAAACTGTTTATATACTATAGAATTAAAAGGTAATTGATACATTAATTAATCTAAAATAGTTGATTTTTATTTATTAGTATTATATAATATATATATGTAAATAAAGGAGGAACAACTATGCTTAAAGATATTATTGAAGGATACAAAAAACAAGCTGGTGATGATCTGAAAGACTTGAACGAAAAGCAGCTTAACATTATTGCTGCACTTGCATATGAAGAAGGACACTCAGCCGGTGTTGATGAATGCATTTCTTATATGTATGATTACGTAAGCCTTGTTCGCGACGTTTTAGCAGCTATATAAAGCTGTTGATTTATTTTCAGTTCTATTATATAATATGTATATAAATAAAGGAGGAAATTATTTATGGCATCAAATTATTTAATTTCAATTAGTTACAGTGGAGAACATTTACCAAGAAGATATGTTGTTAAGAACGTGAATGAATTGCAAGTATTGAGAATGACTTATATGCATTTGATAGGTTTTGGAAATTTGGAATATGATAGTTATTTTGATATGGCAGAGTATTACTTAGAAGAAACTGGGGAATCAATTACTAGCATTGCAAAGGGTAGCTTAATTGATGAATTTTCACAATCTGAGGATTTAGTTGAATTTATTTTTGATTGTGGTAGGTTAAAAGAAATTTATAGTTATGAGTAAGATAAAAAAAGAGAAGTTTAAAGCTAAGAGTTGATTTTCAACTCTTTTTATTATATAATTAACATGTAGATAAAATTAGACACAAGAAAAGTATTATATTTTTAAGTAATATACCAAATGCTGGAAAGATAAAGAAAGAGAGGTAATTTATGGATAAAATTAGAGAGGTAATTAATGGGGTTTTAGATGATATTAATGGGGTTTTAGATGATAACATCTTTGTTAGAGCACCTAAAATAATTAAGTTGCGAGATATAGAGCGTTATTTAACTACAAAAGGGTTTACTAAGGTTTCAGGTGATTATCTAAACTATCATTGGAAGTCAACAGCAGAATGCTCGGAGTTTGAACTACTTTTCAACATATCAAAAGAAAGAACTATATGTGATATTAAAGTAATTAGTATCCTAAACAAGTTTATCGTTAAATGGCTTTACGAATTATGGGTATGTGGGACTGAGATAGATATTTATGGTTAGGGTATACTCATCTACTTGAATTAATATCTAGATACTATAAAGGAGTGATAGAAAATGTTAAAAATAACTTTTAAATACCGCGACGAAATGTCAAAATGGCAATGGAGAGAGCAAATATGTATAGTAGAAAGTGTAAGAGAATGTATTAAAATATATGGTTTAGGAAACGGATGCGAGTATGAAATTTTAGGAATTGAGCGAATGTAAAAATAAATCCTTTAGAGATTAACGCGGAATCAATTTTAGTTTAATTTAATATAGATTATTAAGACCGATATACAAATGCGAGAGAACTTAAATTTACTAGGTGAAACTAAAGAATATAATAAAAGTGTATTATTATAATGCACGCATAAAATAAAATGTCTAATATAAATTAAAGGAGAAAGAAAATGAAAAAAACAAGGAAGGAATTATAAATTATATGAAACTAAATGAAAAAGATGCAATTTGGGTAACTAGTTGGGCAAGTTATAATTCAGGTTGTTCAAAAGGTGGTTGGTTTAACTTAGATAAGTTAGCTGATCTAACTAATGAAGAAATATTTGATGAGTTTAGAAAGATGGGTTTAGATCCAGATGGTTTTGATGAAGAATTAGTAGTTCACGATTACGATAATTATACAGGATTGCCATATTATGAATTATTTGGAGAACCCCATCCAATAACTGTAGTAGACTTCTATAGAAGACTGAGAGAAGCAAGTTCCAACACAGAAGATGCTACTTTAATATTTATGGGAATATATGAAACACAAAGTGCTGAGGAAGCACTGCAAACATTACAAGATGAAGAATTAGATTCTTGGTATGTTTTAGATGAAGATGGTTTTACTGAGTATGTAGAAGAAAGCTTAATTTCTTATGACACAGATAGATCTCGTATTAGATTTTATATAGATGAAGATAAAATTAGGGAATATTATGAAGATGGCTTTGATGATGAAGAAGATATGTCTGAAGAAGTTATAGAAGATCTTGTTGAATATTTTATTGAAGACTGTCCAATAGAAGAATTGATTGATTCATATATAGATATTGAGCATTATAAAAGCAATATATTAATGGGTGGAAGCATTGCTGAGTTCACAGTAGATAAAGAAGATTATTATATCACTAAATACTAAAAAATAAATTATCAATTTCAGGAACATACTTAAAAAATGTTATCTATATAACACCATTCTTTTAAAGTTATGCTCCTTGAATCGTTAAAACATAAAAAGGAGAAATATAAATGAAAAGTAAAGAAGAAATTAGAACTTGGTTATTGGAAAATTGTGTTGATGAAGATGGAAGTTTAGATTTGATGTATTTAGATTTTAGTGATTTTGAAGGCAATGTTTATATATCTTATATGAAAGTAAAAAAAAGTTTATTCCAAGACTGCCAACAAGTAGAAGAAGATTTATGGCAAGATGATCAAGAAGTAAAAGCGAATTTATTCCAAGGCTATCAAAAAGTAGAAGGAAATTTATATCAATCTTATCAAAAAGTAAAAGGTAAAACGTATGAATAAATACATAGAAAGAGAGAAGTAAAATGAAAAGTAAAGAAAAAATAAGAAATTGGTTACTAAAAAATTGCGTTGACGAAGATGGAGATTTAGTTTTAACTGAGTTAGATTTTAGTGATTTTGAAGGCAACGTTTATATATGTTCTATGAAAGTAAAAGGTGATTTATATCAACATAATCAACAAGTAGGAAAAGATTTATGGCAATATAATCAAAGAATAAAAAGAAATTTATGGCAAAATAATCAACAAGTAAGAAAAGATTTATGGCAAGATAACCAAAAAGTAGTAGGCAATTTATA
>JAQVZV010000020.1 GCA_028708005.1 Bacilli bacterium | reverse complement strand
AAGAAAGTTCCCGTAATCAATAAACTTGAAGGCTATATGAAAAAGAGAATAGGCTCCAGAGATTATCGGAATGCTACTCCTATTATGAGGCAAATTCTAGTTAATGTAGTTAATTATGATTATTTACCATTTGTATCTAAAATTAAAGCATCAACCATCTTAATATGGGGTTCTAATGATACCGAGGTACCATTAAGTGAAGCAGAATATATGGAAAGTGTAATACCTGATTGTGGTTTAATTGTATATGAAGGTTGTACTCATTTCGCTTATATTGAAAGATTAGATCAAACGGTAAATATATTAAATGAATTTTTAAAGGATGTGAAATAATGACATATTTTATTTGTTCTTTAGCTATCTTACTTGCGTATTTATTTTTAAGAACTAAAAAATCACTGCATATGCTACAACAAAACTTGTATGATAATGATCGTCGCTATATAAAATGGATATTCAAAAATAGGAATAAAATCTTTGAAGTAGTCGATCTATTACCATTGCTATTAGCCATTTTGCTATCATTTATAACTAATAATATAGTTATTATGATAGCAACCATGCTTGTTTATGGTTGGGCTTTTATAAGTACATATAATAAGATGAGTAAAGAAAGTCAAAAGAAACCATTAGTAGTAACTGCTAGAGTAAAAAGATTAATTATAACTATTGTTATAATATATTTAATTCCATTTATATTAATTATTAAGGATTATCAACCAGCAGAATTAAATACATACTTATATATTTTTATTCTATTAGCATATCTTCAATACTTTATTGTATGGTTAGCAGTAAAGATAAATATTCCAGTTGAAAAGTTAGTTTATTTATATTATTTTAAAAAAGCTAAAGATAAACTTAAAAGTATGTCTAATTTAAAAATAATTGGTATTACTGGTAGTTATGGTAAAACTAGTAGTAAGAATATCTTAAGTGATATTTTAAATATTAAATACACCGCATTACCAACACCTTTAAATTATAATACACCATATGGTTTAATGATTACCATTAATAATTATTTAGATAAGTTTACTGAAATCTTAATCGCTGAAATGGGAGCTTATAAAATAGGAGAAATACAAGAATTATGTGATTTTGTTCATCCTAAGTATGGTATTTTAACAAAGATTGGGACAGCTCATTTAGATACCTTTGGAACACAAGAAAATGTTCAGAAAGCTAAATTTGAACTTATTGAGAGCCTACCACATGATGGTATTGGTGTTTTAAATGCTGATGATCCACTACAGACTAATTATAAGTTAAAAAATGATTGTAAAATTCTATGGATAGGAATAGATAATAAAGATGTTGATGTTAAAGCAAGTGATATTATAGTTTCTCACTTAGGAACAACTTTTAAAGTAATGTTTAAAGGTGATAAAACTAAATATGAATTTGAAACTAAGTTACTAGGTTATGCTAATGTATATAATGTTTTAGCAGCTATCGCTTTAGGTTATGAATTAGGTATTGAGATTCCTCAATTAGAACGAGCTGTAAGGCGAGTTAAACCAGTAGAACATCGTTTAGAACTAAAACAATATGCTAATATTAATATAATAGATGATGCTTATAATTCTAATCCAGAAGGTTCTAAGATGGCGGTTGAAGTACTTGGTATGATGCCTGGTAAGAAGATAATTGTAACACCAGGTATGGTTGGATTCGCTAATGAACAAGATGAACTTAATAAAGAGTTTGGTAAAACAATTGCTAAGTTTTGTGATGAAGTTATTTTAGTAGGACAAAATCAAACGAAACCAATCCAAGAAGGATTAAAAGAGGCCAAATATAATAACAATAATATACACATTGTAAATGATGTAAAGCAGGCTTTTAGTTTAATGTCAAAACTAAAAGAAGGCGATACATATGTATTGCTTGAAAATGATTTACCTGATATATTTAATGAGTAGGAGTTGATTATATGAAATTAAAAGTTGGTGTTATTTTTGGAGGCGAAACAGTTGAACATGAAATAAGTATTATTTCTGCAGTTCAAGCGATGAAAGCTTTAGATACTACTAAATATGAAGTTATTCCAATATATATAACAAAGGAAAAAGATTGGTACACAGGTAATCTGTTAAAAGAAATAGATAATTATCAAGATTTAGATAATTTAAAAAGATATGCTAAAAAGGTTGTATTATATAAGAAAAATGGAGCCTTTGTATTACAATCACAAAAGGGATTTAGAAGAATTGTTGCTGAAATAGATATCGCTTTCCCAATTGTTCATGGTGTTAATGCTGAAGATGGTACTTTAGCAGGTTATTTAAATTTAATAGGGATTCCATATGTTGGTAGTGATGTTTATGCTTCAACAGTAGGTCAAGATAAAATATTTATGAAACAAATATTTGAAGTTGAAAAAATACCAATGCCTAAATATGAATGGTTTTTTGATACTGAATATAAAGAAGATCCTAAACCAATCATAGAAAGAATTAAAAAACTTAAATTACCTATAATTGTAAAACCTTCTAAATTGGGAAGTAGTATTGGTATTAGTAAAGTTAGAAAAATAGAAGAATTAGAAGTTGCTATTGAAGAAGCAATGCAGTATGATCCTAAAATAATAGTTGAGGAAATGGTTGAGGATCTTACTGAAGTTAATTGTAGTGTATTAGGTAATTATGAATACCAACAAACAAGTGAAATAGAAGAAGTTATAAGTTCAGATGATTTCTTAACATATAAAGAAAAATATTTAGGTAATGCTAAAGGTGGCAAATCTAAAGGAATGGCTTCTGCTAGCAGGAAGATTCCAGCTACAATTGATGATACCATGAGAAAAGAAGTAAGGGATTTAGCTAAAAAAGTATTTAAAATCCTTAATTGTTCAGGAGTATGCCGTATTGACTTCTTAGTAGATAAGAAAAACAAAAAAGTATATGTTAATGAAATAAACTTAATTCCAGGTTCACTTGCATTTTACTTATGGGAACCAATAGGCAAAAATTATACAACTTTACTAGATGATTTAATTTCACTAGCAATAAAAGATTTCAAAAGAAAAAGTAAAAAAGTATATTCTTTTGAAACCAATATTTTACAAAATTATAATGGCTTAAAAGGAATGAAAGGTAAATTAAAGTTTTAATACATTAATTAATCTATTACTTTCGCACTCCTAGCTGTTGATCATAAACATAGGGTTCATGAAATGGGACAAGCATTAGCAGAAATTTAGAATACACCCCTTTTGAAATTAGGGAATTTCAAAACGTGATGTAAATCACTTCGAAAATAATGCTAAAACCCCTGATGTTCAACTTTTCTTCACAAAAAAGTTGAAACATCATTGAAAGTAGTTGTCATAAACAGGAATATATTGTAAAATAAGTATGCTTTGTGGACGATTAGCTCAGTTGGTTAGAGCGCTACCTTGACAGGGTAGAGGTCGTAGGTTCGAATCCTACATCGTTCACCAGTGTATATGTCTCCTTAGCTCAGTCGGTAGAGCAACTGACTCTTAATCAGTGGGTCATGGGTTCGAATCCCCTAGGGGACACCAAAAATGAAATGAAAGGATTGTGAAAAATCATAATCTTTTTTATTTTGTGTAAAATTTTAGGTGACTGATTTTAAAACAATAAATTTCGCGCTTATTTTACCACTATTTTCCGAAACAATCTGAGATAGAAAAATGTGATAAGGAACTATGCCTCTTTATTTTTCTTTTAAGTATAAATATTATGATATAATTTTAATAGGTGATAAAAATGAATTGGGAAGAAAAATTACAGAGGTTTTTAGATAATTGGGAATATAAAAACGATTTAATAGGGATATTAGTTTGTGGAAGTTTTATAATGGGAAACCCTAATAATCATTCTGATTTGGATGTTCATTTAATTTTAGATGAAAAATGTGATTATAGAGTAAGAGGTAACAAAATTGTTGATGGGCTTTTAATAGAATATTTCGCTAACACTCCTAATCAAATTCGTAAATATTTTGAAGAAGACTATAGTGAAATAAATCCAATGTCACAGACACAATTTATTACAGGTAAAATATTATTAGATAAATACGGTGAAGTTAAAAAATTAAAGGATGACGCAACTAACATGTTATCCAAAAAATATGTAGACATAGATTCAGAATTGAGCGAATTAAGTAAGTATGCTTTATGGGATATGCTTGACGATTTACAAGGAATATATGAAGACGATAGAGAGGACTTTTATTTCATTTTTTATAATAACTTGGATAAATTATTAAAACATTATATGAAACTTATTAAAGTTCCCTATAATAAAAAGGCAATATTAGGGCATATAGTGGATCCAATTACTAGAAATAAATATTTATTAAATGAACTAGAAGATAAAGAAATTTCTGCATGTATAAAAGAATGTATTACAAGTAGAGACAAAAAAGAAATGCTAGATAATTATGAAAAAATTACTGACAAAGTTTTTCAACTAAGTAATGGATTTGAAATCGATGGATTTGTTTTTAAATCATCTAAATGTATAGAGTAATAGTATAAATAATTGTTAGATCCCGCCACCGCTTTTTGAAATAAATTATGACTTTCTAATAAAGTAAGATAAAATAAAACAAATATTCTTAATAAATATAATGCTTTACCTCATTTTAAAACAAACTGCGATACTTAACAATTCATACTCTTAATTAGTGGTGCATGGGGACTAATCCCCAGGGGACACAAATATTTCTTTTAATTTATAATAATGGTGGTGTTAATATGGATAAATTAAGGGGTTCATTATACGGTTTAGTTGTTGGAGATGTGCTTGGTGTTCCTGTTGAATTTTTCAAAAGAGAATACTTAGAATCACATCCTGTTACTGATATGATCGCTAATGTACAAAGAAATACAACTGTTGGTTATTGGTCCGATGATACTTCAATGACACTTTGTACTATGGAAAGTATAATTCAATTGAAAGAAATTAACTATAAAGATATTATGGATAAATTTAAATTATGTGTAGCAGAAGGCTATATGACTGCTAATGATGTTTGCTTTGGTATAGGTCAAAGGACACTTAAAGCGCTTACTTTTTATGATAGGGAAATAAAAAATCCTACAGTTTCGAAAGCTTTTAAAAATTTTAATTGGATTCCTCTTGTTGGAACAATGAGTGAAAATTTAAATGAGAAGAAAACTTCAGGAAATGGATCACTAATGAGAGTTTTGCCTATTGTGTTATATTTGAATAGCTCTAATAAATCATTAATGAAGAAAGAATTAATTGATGGGAAAATAAATGAATTTTTAAATATAATTATGTAGTAGGGAGTTGAATATGGGTAAAAAGTATAAAAAATGGAGAGATTTAACTACTGATCCTTTTGATATAAAATTTAAAAATATCAAATTAAACCAAATAGTAAGTTATCCTCCGGCAGGGAATGATGTAGTTGAATGTAAATGTAGTATCAATGGATATACAGATGAACAATCTGTTTTTATTAAAATAGAACGAAGTAAAATTGAAGGATTTGATACTGAAGTTAAACATTTAGATATATTATCAAAAAATAATTATTATTATAAAATGCCTAAAGTAATTGAATATGGATATGTAAACAATAAAAAATATATTGTTTTACAAAAACTAGAAGGAAATAGGTTATCTGATATTTTTGTTAAAATATCAGATAAGCAATTAAAAAAGGAATATTTAATAAAGTATGGTAAAGAATTAGCAAAAATTCATAGTATTTTAGATCAATCGTTTTTAGATGCTAAGCAAAGAACAATTAATGATTATCCTAAGAATGAAAACCATTTAGAAATGGATGAATATATTTTGCCATATATTGAATATTTAAAATTAAATAAACCAAATATGGAAGAAAAAGTTTTTATTCATGGAGACTTTCACTATGCTAATATATTATGGAAAAACAGAAATATTAGTGGAGTATTAGATTTTGAATATAGTGGTATGGGATTTAAAGAACAGGATATTGCATGGGCTTGTATTTTAAGACCAACTCAATATTTTATGGATAATATAGATGATGTATTATGTTTTTTAGAAGGATATACAACAATTATGAGTTTTAATAAAGAAAGTTTTAGATGGTGTTTAATTAATGGATATTGTCATTTTTATTTAATGAATAAAGATAATGAAGAATATAAAACTAAATTACAAAGATTATTACTAGAGATTAAGAATTCTGAGTTTGATTATTAAAATAAAAAACGATATTGTATGTTGTTTAAAAATGACACCGCCTAAATAGTAGAAGAATATTCAACTTGATGTATCGGACTTATGTATTTCTATAAAACGCAACATATGTTGATTCCTTTAGAAGAAAAAACCATAACTAATAATTATACATTTCCTATTTTTAACAAATAATGTTACAATTAACGTGGTGATAAATATGAATGAATTAAAAAAGAAAATTATGGAATTCAATGAAGAAAGAGATTGGGATCAGTTTCATAGCCCGGAAAATTTAGCTAAATCTATTGCAATTGAATCTGGTGAACTATTAGAATGCTTTCAATGGAATAGTAACTATGATAAGAGAGAGGTTTGTAATGAGTTAGCAGATGTAGTAAATTATTGTATACTTTTATCTGATAAATTAGATGTCGATTTAGAAGATATTGTTTTGGGAAAATTAGAGGAAACAAGAAAAAAATATCCAGTAGATAAGGCAAAGGGAAAAAGCACGAAGTATACAAAATTGGGAGAATAATTATGAGAATTAAGCAATTTAAGTATGAAAAAAGTAGCCTCCCATTAATCGAAAAAATGGATACACAAAAAATAAAGTATGGAACTGATTGGCCTGTGGTATATATTTTAAACAATTCTGATAAGGCATATGTAGGTGAAACTCTTTGTGCTTATAAGAGGGTGAGTCAGCATTTGAGCAATCCCCTTAAGACTGGATTTGAAAATATTAATATAATATTAGATGATGAATTCAACAAATCAGCCATTTTAGATATTGAAGCTTTCTTAATTAGATATATGTCTGCCGATCAAAAATTGGATAATTTAAATGAAGGGTTATACGACTATAGTTATTATGAAAAAGAAAAATATGTTGCTAAATTTGAACCCTTGTGGAATATATTGAAAAACTATGGTTTAGTTAAGGGAAGATTAATTGACATTGAAAATTCTGATTTTTTCACATATTCTCCTTATAAAGTTTTGACAATAGATCAATTAATGAGTGTCGAGATGATTCTACATGGATTGAAAGAATCTATAAAAAATCAAGAACCCCTTACTGTTGTAATCAGTGGAGCACCAGGGACTGGTAAAACAATATTAGCTACGTACTTAATGAAACTTCTGAAAACGCCAAGCGAAGTAAGATTTGGAGAGTCTGAGGAAAACATCGAATTGGACAAAGAATTATTTGAAATGATTGATAATATGAAGATTTCAATGGTTGTGCCACAGCAATCGTTAAGAAAAACAATCAGCAATGTTTTTAAAAAAGTTTCAGGGTTGAAATCATCAGACATCATAAAGCCTTATGATATACCAAAAGAGAAGTTTGATATTTTAATTGTTGATGAAGCACACAGATTGCAACGACCAATTAATTTGGGGCAAAAGCACAATGCTTATCATGCTCACGTAGAAAAAATGGGTTTGCCAAATGATTCAACAGAAATGGATTGGATTATCCATCAAAGCAAATATCAAATATTATTTTACGATGAAGAGCAAACAATTAGACCAACAGATATCAGGAGTGATAGTTTTTATAAGGTGTTGAACAAAAGAAAAATTTTAGCATTAGAGTTAAAAACGCAGATGAGAGTCGATGCTGGAGAAAGCTATATAAAATACATTAAACAAATTTTAAATTGCCAAGTTGATTATAAACAAGAATTTAAAAATTATGATTTAAAAATTTATGACAATCTTTCAAAAATGATAAAAAAAATCAAAAAAAATGATGAAGTTTATGGTTATTCGAGAATGGTCGCCGGATATTCTTGGCCTTGGAAATCTAAGGGGGATGAAACGGGGAAAATTTATGATATTGAAATAGATGCCGAGAAGTTAAGATGGAATTATACCTACATAAATTGGATTAATACACCAGGATCAATTAATGAAGTGGGGTGTATACATACTGTTCAAGGATATGATTTAAACTATTGTGGAGTCATAATAGGACCGGAAATTGATTATGATTTTAGTAAAAACGAAATCATTGTTGACAAGGATAAATATAAGGATACAATGGGAAAAACCAAGTTATCTAATGAAGAGGAATTGAGAACTTACATTAAAAACATTTATCAAGTACTATTAACGAGAGGAATAAAAGGGACATATATTTATATATGCAATAAAAATCTGAGAGAATATTTTAAAAAGTATATTTAGTGCCCACATAAGTCGATTCTTATTTTGTCATTTGGTAAAAACAACAAATAAAGTATTGTTTTTATTATATTAAACAATAAGAAGCTTACACTTAATCGTCATAATTTAAAATAAAACATAATAATTATATAAGATTGCGCAGATGCAATCTTTTTTGCGCGAAAGTTAATCACGGGCAAACAGTTCTCCAAAAGTAAATTTTGTGTTATAATTAAGTTGTATGAAAATAGCGAAATAATTAAGTAAAAGGAGTAACAAGATGTCAACAAATGAAACTCAAGAAATATATATAAATTTAGATGATTCGGGTAAACTTTCTGAGAAAGAAAAAATAGCTGTTTATGGTGGGATAGTATTTTTATCAAAACGAGAAAAGGATAAATTTATAACACAGTATAGAAAGATAATTAACGATATAAAGTGTGACTACTGTAAGAACAATAAAAATAAATGTAGTAATAAATGTCCCGAAGTCAAAAATACAAATGTAAAAGCACCAGATAGACGGAGATTAATAAATTATATAAAAAAGTACTATAATATAGCGTTAATTATAAAAAACGAAGATATTTATGATTATATAATTACGAACAAAGCTTCAAAAGGTAGATTTATGGATTACGCAATCAGAAGGTTAATCAAAGAAACAATAAAAAAACTGATAAAGATTGGGAAAATAAATCCTAATATATCAGTTAGAATAATATTAAATATAGATCAGCAGTCAACAAAGAGTAATGGATACTATAATTTAAAAGATGGGTTAATTGAAGAATTAGTGCATGGAATAATTAACTTTAATTATAATGCTATACACAAGCCGGTTTTGTATGGAGGATTAGAGGTTATTCTTAGATACCATGATTCAGCCAGAAGTTATGCTGTACAAGCAGCGGACTTTATGGCTGGGAATATTAGAAAGCTAGCTCTTGATAACTTAAACGATTCTACAAAGTTTTATGAAGAAATTGATTATATAGATTTTAAATTAAATTTGCCGTGAAAAAAAGCCACATAGAGTGGCTTTTCCCCAGTTAGGGCGACGTACTTACAGTACGCTTAATTTAATAATCGCTACCTAACTATCGACCTGACGAGATTATCTCTCCGGTATCACAATGGTATCATATTAAAATAAAATTGTCAATGATCTTCCATTGCATTAATACTTTATGCAGGTAATGAATTTTGTATTCAAATAAATCAACTACCATTTTCTGAAGTAAAGTAAAACAATCTAATATCAACAACCCTAACACTTTTAGATAATCGTGATAATCCTATGAAATAATTTTTAATTATAACTCAACAGTATGATATAATTTATATATAAAAAAAGGAGGAGTAATGATGGAAAAAATATATTTAGAATTGCCATCAAAAGAAAGAGAACAAGACGCTATGGATTATATTATAGAATTTTATGCTAATGGTTCTGTAATAAATGGAACTGAGATCGGAAGAGCACACGTCTGAA
>JAQVZV010000019.1 GCA_028708005.1 Bacilli bacterium | reverse complement strand
GTTTAATTCAAAATATATTTCACTAAAGATATTTTCTGTTAAAGGCTGTTTGTCGCCCTCTAATTCATATATAATTTTCTCAAATTCAGCAAACATTACCTGGCGATAAATAGAGCCTTTAATACTCTCAAGAAAATCATTTATTAATGATAATTTTTCTTGTTTGTTTTTAGCATTATCTTGCATATACATATTTAATAACATTTCATTTACATTAGAAGCGATTTCAGCAACAAAAATAGAATACTCATGATAAACATATGGCTGTATCAACGAGGCATAATAAGAATGCATAGAATGACCTAATTCATGAATAATTGTACTAACACTATTTAGTTTTCCATTATAGTTTAACAAAATATATGGCGGCGTGTCATAACCAAATGAACTATATGCACCTGATAATTTGCCTTTATTTTCATAAACATCAATCCAACGCTCTTCAAACACTTTTCTAGCTTTTGTAGCATAATCTTCACCCAAAGGTTTTAACGCATTAAATATAAGCTCAACAGCATCTTCATATTTATATTCAATATCATACTCCTTGATTAAGTCAACATAAAAATCATATATATGCATTTCATCTAACTTTAAGACTTTTTTCTTCATCTCTATATATTTATACATTTTATCTAAGTGCTTATTAACAACATTGATGACATTATCGTAAACACTTGTATCAATTTTATTGCGAAACAATGACATTTCTAAAGGGTTTTTAAATTTCTTGTTTTTAGATATAAAATGCACAGCTTTAATATTAGCTGCCAAGATTTCAGCGAAAGTATTTTTAAGATCTTTATAGCTTTGATAAAGAGTCATAAAAGTTGTTTTTCTGACTTCTCTATCTTGTGATGAAATATAGTTGCCATAATTACCTTTAGTCAACTCAATAACATTACCCTTTTCGTCTTTAATATTTCCAAATTTAATATCAGCATTATTTAAAATTGTATGTATTTTATCAGGAGATGATATCATTTCACTTGCACTAGCAATAATTCTTTCTTCGTCTACAGACAATGTATGATCCTTAAAACGAAGCACATTATCTAAATAATGACGATACACTTTAAGATTATCGTTCTCGGTAATAAATTTTTTAATTTTTCCTTTACCTATTAGTATTAACTCCGGTTCAAAAAACGAAGCTATTTCGCTAAATTCAGCCCCCAAACTAAAGATCTTGCTTTTTAATTTAGCATTCTCATCATTTCGCGTATCTTCGTCACTTTTTCTTATCGCATATGATGCTAATTTTTCAAATTTCCTACTTATTTCATCCTTCTTTTTTAAAGCTCTTAATAAACTATCAGACGATTCTGACATTTTCCCTTTAAACCTTAAGAGCCCTTTTAAAGCTTTAGATACTGCAGAATAATCTTTCTCCCACTCTGCATTATTTTTATACACAATACTTAAATCCCACTTGTACTTTTCTTTTATCTCATGACGTTCCTTCACCTTCATACTATCACCTAATAATATTATAACCTAAACAAAACTAATATTTCAAATTACTTTTATTTTTTGTTTTAACGTACATATTTGTATCACCGTATTTGTTAGTAATATACTTAACCATTTTTAAACGAGCTTTAGTTGCTATTCTTGAAATATATGAACGAGAAACACCCATTTCATAAGCCACCTCTCTTTGCACCATCTTAGGGCAACCTATACCCTCAATCTTCATTATAACTTGCCTTTCTAACTCTGTAAGAGCCTCTAAAGATTCACAAATTTCAGTATATGTTTCTTTTCTCTCATATAACGCTTCAATACTTTCTGTTGAATCATATAAAATATCAATTAACGCCAATGATTCATTCTGACCTTCAATACAAATTTGTTGATCTAAACTAATAACAGGTTTTACTTTCTTCAAATATAATAGAATTTGATTGATAATACATCGGCCGGCATATGTTGCAAACTTAATATTTTTATCAATATCAAAAGTCCTAACTGCCTTTATTAAACCAATATTACCTACGCTGATTAAATCGGCAAACTCTTCCTTTCTCCTAGCATATTGTCTAACAATATAAATTACTAATTTTAAATTATGTTCGATTAAAATGTGATATGCGTTAAAATCACCTGATTTAAATAATTCAAAGTGGTATTCGGTTTCAGCCGGCGTTAAAGGACGAGGGAGCAAAATCCCATTATAATAGTCGTTTGTTACCAAATAAATACCTCCCATAAAATAATATATGTTTTATCTGAAACCATTTTGTAAGAAAGTAAGTCTTTATAAAAAAGCATCTGATTTATTATATTATTTTAAGTATACAAAAAGCATATGTTACTATATGCTTTTTCACAGTATTTATTTTAAGAAAATTGATTTACATGTTCGTATTATTACTCATATAATTATCAAAATCTCTATTTAAGATATAAAGACAGCCGACATTTACAATAAGTGTAATTATTAGCGATACAACATCTGTGACATTTAAAAACACACCTATGACCGCTAAAATAATCCAGTCTCTTTTTAATGATGACTTTAACTTACTGATATCTTCAGGAGCCACTGTTGTTTTTGAGTTTACAAGGATCCTTTTTAATGCATATTTTATTGTAATAATTGGTACAACAATACCCGTTATTACACCAAAAATCACAACCAGCACATTATAAACATCTGTATTTAAGTGTTCAACTATACCTAATATAAAACCAAGAGGCAAACCAAAAACTAGCGATACAACAATCAAAGTTAAAAAGAATTCCCAATTTTTCTTGTTAACACTAACAATTTTTTTCACATTATCAAAATTATCATTCATATACTATAAACCTCCAAAAATATTTATCATTTTAGATTATCTTATCCTTAAAATAACCACCTACTTCTAAAATAAATAATACACTAAAAAAGAAATGATTGCAATCCCATTTTTTCAAAGTCCTTCCTCTTTTCTTAAATTTCAAGTAAACTATATTTTTAGTTCATTGGACCACTTTTAGTTTAACAAAATACACAGGAAATCGAAGATGTTAAAATTCTGTTATTTCATGAGTAACAACTGTTAATGCCTTATCTTTGCCAACTATAGTGTTTTCTTCATTGTGACCAAACGTATTTTTATCTATAACATCTTTATGCTTTCCGTCTCGTTCATGTATGGTTTTACAATCTATATTTTTGCCTTTTGTCTCATTTATGACGATTCTACACGGACCATTTGTTCGCGTGTAAGGCTAAAAACACAGTTTTATAGCATATAATAAAGTGCAAAAAAGGCAAAAATAGATGGAATTACTTGGCAAAAGTTAATTATAAGTGTACAATATATTAACGGAGTGTGAATGTTGTGAAAAAAATTGTTGTAGTAGTAGTAGTAATCGCAATAGGCGGACTGCTTTTGAAAACATATGTAAACGGGCAAAAAGGAATTGCCAAAATGGCTAATATAGAAAAAGGATGGCATGTTGAAATATCTAACTCTTATATCAATATAAGAAAAGAGCCAAGCGCTTATTCAGTATTGCTTGGCAAGGTTGAGAAAGATGAAAAATATGAGGTTTTGGATATTAATTTAGAAAACGGCAGATATATTTGGTATCAAATAAAAATAGACAAAGATAATAGTGGGTGGGTAGCAAGTGGGCGTTCCGATCCGTATTTGATAGATCACAACAACCCAAATGACATTGCAACACCTGTGTTAAAGTTCTCTGAAGAAGTTTGTTATGCCAATAGTATAGATGACATTAATTATGAACATTTAGAAGTATGGGATGATAGGGATGAGTTTGAAATTACACACAAAGTTTATAAAGAAATTAAGAATGAAGGCGGGCACCAATATTGGATAGTTTATAAAGTAGAAGATGGGGTTGGTAAAACAACAAGCAAGACGCAAAAAATAGTATTTGTAAATGAACCAAAGGATAGTGAAGTATTAGACTTTAATGACAGCAAATAGTAAAGTATGTAATTAAATAAAAAAAGTTAAAAATATACTTAATAACCTCCAAAAGTAATAAAAATGAGATTTATTCTTACCTAACAGCAAAACTTATTATTAAACCCTTATATTATAAGGGTTGTTTTTTTATGGTGGAGCTGAGGGGAATTGAACCCCTGTCCGGAAATATAAAGACAAAGACCTCTACAAGTTTAGTTAATTTATTAGATTCATTAGCAATTTTAGAAATTAACAACCAATTACTAACTAGTTTGGAAATTTTCATCATTGTGCCCAAACAAAGCAATGATATATCTCACTTTAATGCGCCCTTAATATCCTTCGTGAGAAAAAAGATAAGAAGAGCTCGCGTGCTTTATTAAGCAGCGAATGCTAATTTATTATTTCCAGTTATTATACTGATGGATTTAACGCATACCTGCGACTTGCCATCTAAGCTTCATAGTCCCCGTCGAAACCAAGCAGCCCCATGTGCGAGAATTATATCACACAATTTATTATATGTAAAGTTTATATGAGTGATACCTTACCATTAATTATGGTAGGATTAAACCCAATTATTTCATCTTCTAATATACCTTTAGGCACGGGATTATATAAATATATTTTCTTACCCATTCTAAAAGCATCATACATTTCTAAGAATGTTGCTCCACCCACATAATTATCAACACCATTTTTATTCAAGTTAAGTACTAAAACAGCATCCATACTATTAATTAATTCTTCACTTTGTTTAAACATTTCTGATTTAAACTTGCTGTGTTTTTCAGCACCTAATTTGCGCATCTCGCTTTCTTTACCGGGATTATCATAACAGTTTGGCAAATAGACAGTATGACCATTTTCTTCTAACACCTTCCTGATGTTGGGAATCCTGTCATAGAAATGTTTACTACATATAACAAATACTTTCATAGATCAACCTCTAACGCTATATTTTGCTTCCTTTCTAGCCTCTCTTTCGAGATCCCTTTTCTTTATAGTTTCTCTTTTATCATAATTCTTTTTACCTTTGGCAATACCTAATAATATTTTAGCTTTATTTTCTTTAAAATATAATTTTAATGGTACTAGTGTATATCCTTCAATATTTACTCTATTAGCTATCTTTAATATTTCTCTTTTATGAAGTAGGATTTTTCTTGTACGTCTTTCATTATGATTAAATTGATTTCCACGATCATATGGCGCAATGAACATATTAAGAAGATATATTTCACCTTTCTTTACAATCGCATAACTATCTTGTAAATTAGCACTGCCTTGCCTAACCGACTTAATTTCCGTCCCTTTAAGAACAATCCCAGCCTCATATGTCTCTTCTATAAAATAATCATATGTAGCTTTCTTATTGCTTATTTCCACTTTTATCACCTTATTCGTTTAAAGCACTAACTATTATCGTTGGATCCATACTAGTTATTACTTCTCTATATTTATTATAAAATTCTTCATATTTAGGGAATTCATTAATTGTTAATTTATCAAACGGAATAACACGATGATCAGTATGAATAGACTGCATTGTACGTCCGCCCTTATAATACGTATAAATTAATCTAGCCTCTAAATCACTAAGATTGATTGTTACTTTTTCTTGTTCTACTCGCTTGGTAACTTTTAAAGAAGTCATTAATCCAACTAAGTTATCATCGTATAATTGACTTGAAATGAAATTGCCTAATGAATATATAACCAATGTGCCATCAATATATTCAATTGGTTGAACTGAATGCGTATGATGCCCAATAATGATATCAACTCCAAGGGACGCCAGATAGGCGGCTATCTCCTTTTGTTTATTACTTGGTTGTAAAGCATATTCGATTCCCCAATGCATTGAAACAATCAACAAATCAACTTTATCCCTAACTCTTTCTATATCCTCTTTAACTTTATTTTTATCGTACATATTTAAAAGATATGGCTTACCATATGGAATCGCCCTATTAGTAAGATCGCCATAAGCAAGCATAGTATAAGTTATACCATTTTTTTCTTGGATATTAATCTTTTTTCTATCTTCTTCAGACAAATATGAACCTGCTGTCATAACATCTTTACTATTCCAATATTTCAGTGAATTAACAGCGCCTCTTTCACCTTTATCCATCGTATGATTATTCGCTAAAGAAATAAGATTAAAACCCATATGGAGCATTTCATCCCCTACCTCTGACGGTGTATTGAATATTGGATAACCACTATATCCTAATTCTTTACCCCCAAACGGAGTTTCTTGATTATAAAAAGCTAAATCATGGGACGTGATAAAATCCTTAACATCAGTAAACATTGGACTGAAGTCATAAGTATTATTAATTTTAGCATCTATATATACATTAGCATGAACTATTAAATCTCCGACCATAGCCATGCTTAAACTGTATTCTTTAATCTTGTTATCATCAGTTCCATTAGGTTTCTCTTCAATTACCGTTGTATCTTTAGGTATGATATATTTTTTTAATTCAAAACAGCAAACTATAATAACAACAATTAAACATAAAAAGACAAATGCTCTTAAAACTTTATTATAGTTTAGCTTCCCTTTCATATGGTCACCTTTTCCCTAGTTTTTTTACAAATCCAAAATCAATTTCACTATCAGCTTTTGAAACACCAGTTACCACAACTCTAATTTTTTCACCAATGCAAAATACTTTACCTGTCTTTCTGCCTTTCATAATCTGTATACTATCATCATAATCAAAATAATCATTTCCTATTTCACTTACTCTGATAAGTCCTTCAATTAAATTATCTAATTGAACCCATATGCCATCCCTACTAATACCTGAAATTATTGCATCAAATTCTTCTCCAATATGTTTTTCCATATATTTAGCAGACATATATTTGTCAACAGCGCGCTCACATTTCACAGCACGTTCCTCTGTTATTGAAGCGTGATCAGCTGAAATGACTAACTCTTGAGAGGAAACATTTGATCTATATCCATCAATACCTTGACTTCCTTTTATTTCACGATGAACTAATAAATCTGGCAACCTCCTAATTGGCGCTGTAAAATGAGTATAGTACTTACTCCCAAGACCGAAATGCCCAACATTATAAGGACTATATTTAGCCTTTTTCATTGTTCTTAATGCCATATTACCTAATACTTGCCATTCTTCTCGCTCTTGTAAAATTTGTAATATACTTTGCATAGCTTTATTACTGAAATTTTTACTCTTCCCGGTTATTCGTAACCCCAAACCACTTAAGAAAGAAATGAATTGTTCTATTTTCTTATTATCTGGCTTTTCATGAATACGATAGATTAAAGGGCAATCTAACCAGTGAAAATGAGTTGCAATTGTCTCATTAGCAGCTATCATAAAGTCTTCTATTATCTTTTCGCCAGTACCGCGTTCTCGCTTAACAATTTCAATCGGCATTCCTTTTTCATCAACAATGATTCTTATTTCATCAATATCGAAATCTAAATAGCCTCTATTAATTTTGTTTTGTCTTAGAATGCTGGCCAAATCTTCCATCATTTTCAAATCTTTAACAAATGATTCATAACCCTCAGGTATTTCCTCTTGTTCTAATATTCTGTTCACATCTTTATAAGTCATTCTTTTCTTAGAATTAATAACACTTATATATATATCATATTTCTCAACATCACCTCTATGATTTATCTCCATATCACAACTTAAGGTTAAACGATCTTCACCCTCATTCAATGAACATATGCCATTACTTAAACGCTGTGGCAGCATAGGAATTACTCTATCTACTAAGTAAACACTAGTACCTCTCGTATAAGCTTCTTGCCCGATAGCACTGTTCTCTTTTACATATTGACTTACATCAGCAATGTGCACTCCTAGTAAATAATTGCCATTATCTAATTTTTTAATTGACACGGCGTCATCCATATCCTTTGCATCTTCACCATCAATTGTAAAAATTACTTCCCCTCTTAAGTCACGTCTTCCTTTTAAATCTTTAGGTGTTACTGAATTAGGTAGTTTTTCCGCTTCTGCCATTACTTCATCACTAAATACATCTGGAATACCATATTCATATACAATAGATAGTATGTCAACGCCCACATCATCCTTGGGACCAAGTATTTTAATTACCTCGCCTTTAAAACATCCTCTGGATATCTCTTTGGTTCTTCTAACTACAACCTTATGCCCTTCGACAGCACCTTTGCTATCTTCTGGTTCAATTATGTAATCTCTATAGCGAGGGTTATCCATTTTAACATAACCAATGCCATCTTTAACATAATACTCACCTACAAGATCGGGATTGCCTCTTTCAACAATTTTAAGTACCTTACCCTCACCAATATTAGGTTTGTCTATTTCAATAACTACTATGTCATTATGAATTGCGCCATTAAAATATGGTTCATTAATTCTAATATCTGGTGACCCATCTATTTCGACAAATCCAAAGCGAGCACTCTTGTGAACTGATAAACGGCCTCTTCGTAAGTGGCTTTTCTCAAATAATATATATCTATCCTTTTTACTTCGATAAATATCGCAATTATCTTCTAATTTTCCTAAGACCTCTTGCAATTCTCTCAATTCATCAACACTAGTTAAACCTAGTAAATCATTAATTTCATAAATTGTAAGCGGCGTTTTACTATTTTTTAACACGTCTAATATAGTTTGTTCCATTTTTCACTACTCCCTACTACATTATAAAATAAAAAAGACTTTTTTTTAAGTCTTTTTGTTAAAAAGATGAAAATAAACAGATACAAAAGAATAATATGCCTAAAATCATTGTTAAACGACTGACAAACAACTCGCCGCCTCGTTCTTTTCGGTTACTAAATAAATCAGCATTGCCCCCCATAATTACTTGTGATGTGCTTTCTGCTTTTTCACTTTGGAGCAGTACAATTATTATTAATAAAATTGATACAATAATTAAAAGTGTTTCCATTATATCACCTCAGTATTTTTTATATTAACATGAAATCGTAATAATTGCAAATAAAAAAGATACATATAGATAAATATTGTTAATCATAACTAGTTGTTAGACATAAATAGGTCTTTAACAAAAAAAGAAAGCTTCCGCCTTCTTTAATCCATCAATCTTTCTTCTAAAACTTCTAACGGATCAGCATCCATAAATTCAGACTCTAAATCAAATTCAACTTCTGAATATTTCTTAGCTCCTGTTCCAGCGGGAATTAATTTCCCTATGATGACATTTTCTTTTAAACCTTGTAATTTATCAACTTTACCTTTTATCGCCGCATCAGTTAAAATTCTTGTTGTTTCTTGGAATGAAGCAGCTGATAAGAATGAATCCGTTTCAAGTGAAGCTTTAGTTATGCCTAACAATAATGGTCTACCTGTAGCTGGTTTCTTTCCTTGTAAGATAACTTCTTTATTAGCGTCTGTAAATTCATTGATAGAGACCATTTTGCCAACAAGTAAATTTGTATCCCCTGGTTCAATGATTCTAATACGTGAAATCATTCTTCGAGCCATTACTTCGATATGTTTATCAGAAATACCAACACCTTGTGAAGAATATATTTTTTGGATTTCTTTTAAAATGTATTCTTGAACAGTGATTGGATCAGTAACAGCCAATAATTCTTTTGGATTAATATTACCCTCAGTAAGTCTTTCGCCTGCAGACACTTCATTACCTACAGCCACTCTCAATTTTGCGCCATAGTTAGTAAGATGTTCTTTCGTATCAACTGCGTTTTCAACTATAATCTTATATCGACCACCAGCATTTTCAATAACTTTAACCGTTCCTTGAATTTCAGCAATTGTAGCTTTACCTCTTGCATCACGCGCTTCAAATAATTCTTGAACACGAGGTAATCCTTGAGTTATATCTTCACCACTAGCAACACCACCAGTATGGAACGTTCTCTTTGTTAACTGTGTGCCAGGT
>JAQVZV010000018.1 GCA_028708005.1 Bacilli bacterium | reverse complement strand
AAAAAAGGTAATTGCTGCTCATGAGCATAATGAAGATAGTGTCAAAGAGAAAATGATAGAATATTTAAAAAAAGGTTATTCCGTAGCTTTGGTCACTGATCGCGGTACTCCGATTATAAGTGATCCTGGTTTTAGATGCGCGACTTATGCCATTGAATCCGGGTATAATGTAGTAGGATTGCCTGGACCAACAGCTCTAATCCCAGCGCTCATTATGTCTGGTATTGAACCTCATCCGTTCTTGTTTTACGGTTTTGCTAATAGTAGGAAAAGTAAAAGAAGAAAGGAATACAATAGTTTAAAAGATTATCGCTTTACAATTATATTTTACGAGACTCCCCATCGCTTAAAGGAATCACTTGTCGATATGCTGGATATCTTTGGAAATAGAAAAATCGCTATTGCAAGGGAAATATCTAAAATGTATGAAGAGGTTTATCGTGGTAATATAGAAGATATTATCAATGAAACAGCTGATGTTAAAGGCGAAATTGCTATAGTTTTAGAAGGTAATAAAAAAGATCCTTTCTATAGCATTACGCCTCTTGAACATATAAAGGAATTAATAAATGAGGGTGTTTCAGAAAAAGACGCTATTAAAAGAGTTGCCAAAATGCATGGGATAGATAAAAGTGATTTATATAAAGAACATCACACAAGGAAGTGTTAAGTATGAAATTAATAGTTGGATTAGGTAATCCGGGCAAAGAATACCAACATACTAGGCATAATGTTGGCTTTATGGTTATTGATGCATTAGCTAACAAGCTAGGTGTAAAACTAGATAAAAGAAAAAAAGGTGGCTTATATTGTCAAACTATTATCGATGAGGAGAAAGTTATTTTATTAAAGCCTCAACGATTTGTTAATTTGTCTGGGGAAGTTATTTTAGAAATAATTAAATATTTTAAGATAGATACCAATGATGTTTTGATTGTAAGTGATGATCTTGATATGCTTGTTGGAACATTAAAATTAAAAGCAAAAGGTGGCTCGGGAGGACATAAAGGTCTTGATAATATTGAACTTTGTCTTAAAACAAATGAATATAAAAGGTTAAAGATAGGAATATCTAATAATAGGGAAGTCGATACTAAAGACTATGTTTTGGGTAATTTTTCAAAAGAAGAACAAGAGATAATTAATAAAATAATTGAAAGGTGCGCTGATATAACAATTGATTTTATCAGGCTTGATTTTATAAAGTTAATGAATAAGTACAACTGAACGTGATACAAGGGTGAGTTAAAATGCAGATTTTAGACAAACTGTTTAAAGATTATGAAGGCGGAAAAGTAGGGTTATCAGGCTTGACTGATGCCCTTTTAGTCGCTTACCTAAAAAAAATACATCACTATCGTAATCGCAATATTATTATATTAACAAGTACCTTGTTTGAAGCTGATAAAATATATCAATTGCTATTGAAGGAAGATGACCGCGCTTTATTGTTCCCGATGGATGACTTTCTCACAAGCGAAGCCTTGGCGATAAGTCCTGATCTACAGATTAGTCGATTAGAAACCATTAATAAGATTGTTTCTTCAAATCAGAGTCAAATAGTAGTAACCCACCTGATGGGCTTTTTGAGGTATCTCCCTAAGCGAAGTGAATGGAAGAAAAGAATTGTCAAATTAAATAAGGGCGATTCAATAGCCAAAGAAGCTTTAACACGTAGATTATACGATATTGGTTATACAAGTGAAGTTCTAGTTACAAAGACAGGAGAGATGGGAACTCGCGGATTCATTGTTGATGTGTTTCCAATTGGTGAGGTCAATCCTATAAGAATTGAGTTCTGGGGAGACGAAATAGAATCAATTAGATATTTTGATTTGGATAATCAATTATCAATCAAGCATATAGATAGCATTGAAATATATCCTGCTAGCGAATTTATTGCAGATGGTGTTGAAGAGGATGAAAGAAAGCAAAAATATTTGCCTTTGTATACTGAGGTCGATAACATAAGTGACTATTTAGACGATCCTATTATCGCATATATTGATCATAATCAAATAAGCAATGCATATTTACTTTTGCGCAAAGAAATATTTAATTACCATCAAGAGTGTGGTTGTTCTAAAGAAATTTCTTATATGCATTTCTTTGAAAAAATTAATTATCAAGATGAAATCTATGTTATGTATCTCGATAATATTCTACCTGATATAAAACTTGAATATATAGATAAATATGAGTCGAAACCACCACCACAATACGATGGCAATATTGGACAATTAAATAAAGATTTAAATATGTATTTGAATCTTGGCAAAACAATTGTCCTGTGCATGAAAAGTATTGATCAAATCAATAAATTTGTCCCGTGTCTTACAACGCCTTATATTATTACTGATGAAAGCAATATTGTTGAGAATCAAATAAATATCATTAATAAGAATATTGGACGTGGATTTATGGTTGATAATTATATATTTTTAAGTGACCGTAATCTATTTAGGGATTCTGATAGTAGAGCAACTTATAAAAGCCAATTTAAATATGGAACTAAAATAAAAGATTTAACAAAAATTAATGTTGGTGATTATGTGGTTCATCAAGTTCATGGTATTGGCATATATTGTGGAATTGAAACATTAAAGAAAGATGGTGTTAAGAAAGATTATTTAAAAATACAATATAAAGGCAATGATAAATTGTATATACCCGTTGAAAAAATTGACCTTATATGGCGTTATTCCTCGAGCGAAGGTTTAGCCCCCACTATTCATCAATTAGGTGGTTTAGAATGGCAAAAAACAAAATTACGTATAAGAAAAAAAATTCATGATATAGCGGGCGAATTACTAAATACTGCAGCATCAAGGGAAGCCTCGATAGGATTTGCCTTCTCATCCGATAATGATGAACAACTTAGGTTTGAGAAAGATTTTGAGTATGAGGAGACAAGAGATCAACTATTAGTAACGAAAAAAATAAAAGATGAAATGGAAAAACCAATTCCTATGGATCATCTTCTTTGCGGCGATGTGGGTTATGGGAAAACGGAAGTAGCTTTTAGAGCAGCCTTTAAAGCAATACAAGATAGTAAGCAAGTAGCCATTTTATGCCCAACAACCATTCTTTCTAAACAGCACTACGAAAGTGCAGTTAAGCGCTTTAAAAATTTTGCTATTAATATTGCTCTTTTAAATAGATTTACAACACCTAAGGAGGCTGTCAATATTATTGATGGTTTAATAAAGGGGAAAATCGATATTCTCATCGGAACACATAGGATTTTGAGTAAAGATATAAAATTCAAGAATCTAGGATTACTTGTTGTCGATGAAGAACAACGATTCGGAGTTACCCATAAAGAAAAAATCAAACAATATAAAGCTAATGTGGATGTTCTAACTCTATCAGCTACTCCAATTCCTAGGACTTTGCAAATGTCTATGTTAGGACTTCGTCATTTATCTTTAATAGAAACACCACCAATGAATCGTTTCCCTGTTCAAACTTATGTTTTAGAATACAATAATCATATTATAAAAGAAGCGATATATAAAGAGCTATCGCGTGGTGGTCAAACCTTTATTCTTTATAATAAAGTAATTGATATTGAGGAAAAAACTGCAGAAATTAAGCAATTAGTTCCTGATGCAAAGGTTACTTATGTACACGGACAAATGCCAAAGCAAATGATTGAAGATCAAATGCTTAAATTTATTGAAGGAAAATTTGACGTCTTGCTATGCACGACTATAATTGAAACAGGGATAGATATTCCAAATGTTAATACATTGATAATTATAGATGCTGATCGCTTTGGATTGAGTCAATTGTATCAAATTAGAGGGCGAGTTGGTCGGAGTGACAAGATTGCATATGCATATTTAATGTACAATAAGAACAAAGTATTAAACGAAGCGGCCTCTAAAAGATTACATGTAATAAAGCAATTTACAGCCTTAGGAAGCGGTTTCTCTATAGCGCTTAGAGATTTATCAATTAGGGGTGCCGGGGATATATTGGGCAGTGAACAAGCAGGGTTTATAGATAGTATTGGTATAGAGTTATATTTAAAGATGCTTAATGAAGAAGTATTAAATATAAAAAATAAGTCTATACCAAAAGAAATTGAGTTAGAGGTGGACGAGAAGCCTCTCTTAAATGTAGAAACTCACATATCTGATGATTATGTGAATGAAGAAGAGCTAAAAATAGAAATCCATCAAAAAATTAATCAAATAGATAGTTTTGAAAGCTTATATAATATTAAAGCAGAAATTGAAGACAGATTTGGTAAAATCTCTGAAAGTATACAAATATACATGCTTGAAGAGTTATTTGAGAAAATGGCCAAAGAAAAAGGCATAGAAAAAGTAAACCAAACAAAAACTTATGTCGAATTAATATTATCAAAAGAAACAACGAAGAACACGATTGCTGACGAATTGTTTGTGAAAGTGATGAGTATTTCAAATATGTTTCGATTATCTTATAAAGCAAGTCGCTTAAAAATAATGTTAGATATAAGGAAACTTGATATACATTGGCTTTATTATATCGTTAAACTTGTATCGATAATGTAAAAAAAGTATATTTGTTTATTACTATCACATACTAAAAAAGACATGAAGAAAGAGAGGTAATAAATTGAAAACAACTGGTATTTCTAGGAGAATTGATAACCTAGGACGTATTGTAATACCAAAAGAAATAAGAAAAAGCTTAAAAATAAGAGATGGCGAAATGATGGAAATTTCTATTCAAGACGAACAAATAATATTAACCAAAAGTACCACTATGAGGGGAATAAAAGATATTGCAAAACTTTGCGTAGACGCTATAAATGATACTCTTGATATCAGCATGATTATAACTGATAGAGATAGAATCATCGCCACCTCCCCATCATTACGCAAAAAATATCTTGATACAGATTTAAGTGTTGAAATGAGCGAGATGCTGTTAAAGCGGGATGTTATTATTGAAAATGAATCTAAGTCATTAAAAATAAATAATTATGAGGAGGAGCGTGCATCATATTTAGTACAACCGATAATTGCTGACGGTGATATCGTTGGATCAATAATAATATTGGGTCTTGATAACAAGATTAGTGACATAGATGAGAAAGTAGCGAGTTTTATATCAAAATTTCTAATGCGTAATATTTTATAGGTGATTTAATCACCTTTTTTGTAGGGAATTATATATGTATTTTATCTTATTATACTTGAACTTGTTACTACAATGTGATATAATTCAAGCACTGAAAAGCATTGACGAGGAAGAGAAATAAATATCTATCGAAGAGAACTCTGTTTGGTGTAAAGAGTATAGACGTTTATGGAAGATGAACCTTTAGCTGCCGTTTGGCCGTATACCACGTTATGGTTGGAGAGCATAGATTACTATGAACTAAGGTGGTACCGCGATCATTCGTCCTTATATTTTATATAAGGACTTTTTTGTAGGAGGAGTATATGAGAAAATTTAAAAAAATAAGCATAACGCAATTTGAAAAAGATTTTGCTAGTTATAATAATATTGAACAGATGTATAATGAGCTAGAATTACCAAGAAGGGGCACTACCCAAGCAGCCGGCCATGATTTTTTCGCTCCATTTTCATTTGAATTGAAAAGTGGTGAAATAATTAAAATACCAACAGGTATAAAAGCATATATGGAAAGTGATGAGTTTTTAATGCTTGCAGTTAGAAGCGGCATGGGAATCAATCATAATATACGGATGTGCAATCAAATTGGTGTTATAGATGCTGATTATTATAATAATATTAGTAATGAGGGGCATATTTTTGTCGCCCTACAGAATGAGGGATCATCGATATGGAAAGTAAACAAGGGAGATAAGATAATACAAGGAATATTTATTAAATATCTAAAGTGCGATAATGAGGAAGAAATTAATCAAGAAAGAAAAAGCAATTATTGATAATTTGGGAGATGATAAAATGAAAGAGAAATTTTATTTGGCGACAGCTATTGCTTATACTTCTGGTAAGCCACATGTTGGCAATACTTATGAGATAGTATTATCAGATGCCATAGCAAGATATAAAAGATTACAAGGATATGATGTTTATTTTCAAACGGGAACCGATGAACATGGCTTGAAGATTGAACATAAGGCTCATGAGGCTAATCTTAGTTCACAAGCTTATGTAGATGGTATAGCAAACGAAATCAAAAGAATGTGGGATCTAATGAATACTTCATATGATAAATTTGTTAGAACTACAGACCCCCTTCATAAGCAAAAAGTGACTGAAATATTTAAAAAGTTATATGATCAAGGTGATATATACCTTGGGAAGTATGAAGGCTGGTATTGTACTCCTTGCGAGTCATTTATTACCGAGTCACAATTGATTGATGGGAATTGTCCGGATTGTGGTAGACCTGCAACCTTGACTAGCGAACCTGCTTATTTTTTTAAATTGAGCAAGTATGTAGATAGATTAGTAGAACATTTTGAAAAACATCCTAATTTTGTAGAACCAATTTCAAGAAAAAATGAAATAATTAATAATTTTATTAAACCAGGTCTACAAGATTTATGTGTTTCAAGAACTTCGTTTAAGTGGGGAATTCCTGTATCATTCGATGAAAAGCATGTGATATATGTTTGGATAGATGCTTTAAATAATTATCTCACCTTTTTAGGATACGATATCGAAGGAAATCATAGTGAATTATATAAAAAGTTTTGGCCTGTTGATTTACACGTTGTGGGGAAAGATATCTTACGCTTTCATATGATTTATTGGCCTATTATATTAATGGCCTTAGGCGAGGAATTACCAAAGAAAATTTATGCTCACTCGTGGTATTTAACAAGTAATAGCAAGATGAGCAAGTCGAAGGGCAATTTAATTTATGCTGATGACTTGGTTGAATTATATGGATTAGATGCGGTTAGATATTATCTATTAAGTCAAATGCCTTTTGCCAACGATGGTCTTATTACACAAGACTTAATAGTTGAAAAAATCAATTCCGATTTAGCAAATAATTTGGGTAATTTGGTAAATCGTACTATTACTATGAATTTGAAATATTTCGATGGCAAAATACAAAGTAATAAAAATAAAGACCCGGTTGATGATGACTTGATAAATCTCGCCAAGAAGACAGTAAAAATAGTTGATGAAAAGATGAATGCTTATCATGTGAGTGAAGCATTGGAAGCCATTTTAAACTTATCAAAAAGGTGTAATAAATATATTGATGAAACAATGCCTTGGTCGTTGGCTAAAGATGTTACAAAATTAGAAAGATTAGGTACTGTTTTATACAATCTACTTGAATCAATTAGGTTTATAGCAGTATTGTTACAACCATTTATGCCACAAACATCAGAAAAAATACTACAACAACTTAATACTGAAGCTAATAGTTTAGAGTCGTTATCTACATTTGGCGGTCTTAAAGAAGCTTGCGAAGTTAAATTATCTGATCCTTTATTTATGAGAGTCAACAAATAGACCTTGTTAGTGTAAACTATCGTAAAAAATGTAATATTTCCAATACTGCCATTTACTTTTGGCTTACTTTTGTGGTATCATTTTATACGTAATGTAAAACGGCTTTTATAGAAAGGGAGAATTCACATGGCCTATCCTTGTGTGAAGTATAAGTATTATTTAATACTACTATTTATAGCGGTAATTACATATTTGGCAGGAAGTTTACATTATAATTTTGAATACTTAGATTTTGGATATCTAATTGTTACTATCGTTTGCTTAATAAGATTTTTAAAGATTAAAGATAGAAATTAAAAATTATACTTTTATGGTATAATTTTTTTATGGTGATGAATATGTTAATTGATACGCATTGTCATTTTGAAGATGATCAATACGAAAATAGTGATGAATTTATCGAACTTGCTTTTAAACACCAACTAAAAAGGATAATAATTAGTGGCTATGATATAAAGTCGTCAGAACTTGCGGTTATGCTGGCCCATAAATATAATGAGGTTTATGCGACGGTTGGATTTCACCCACATTGCTGTAATGAAATTGATGATAGTTCGTATAATAAGTTTGACACATGGTTATGTGATGATAAGGTGGTAGGCGTAGGAGAAATTGGACTCGATTATTTCTATGATGGAGATCAAAAAGACCAACAGATTAAAATGTTTAAAAAACAAATTGAGATAGCTGAAAAATACCAAAAGCCTGTTGTTGTACATAATCGTAATGCTAGTCATGATATATATAATATCTTGAAGGATAGCAACGTAAAGGGTATAATTCATTGTTTTAGTGATGATGCTAATATGGCAACTAAGTTTATCGAGATGGGATTTTTATTAGGAATCGGAGGAATAATAACATTTAAGAATAACCGTTTAAAAGAGGTTATAAAAAGCATCCCACTAAAATATATTGTATTAGAAACTGATTCACCTTATTTGACCCCGGAACCATTTAGGGGCAGACAAAATCATCCTAAAAATTTAACATTTGTTGCATCGGCAATAGCTAAAATAAAGGATATAGAATATAATGAAGTGGCGTCTATTACTTCGCTTAATGCAGAACGGTTATTTGACTTTAACCGTGATTTGTGTTAAAATTTTAATGTCGAACACAGAGGTGAAAACATGAAAGACAAAATTCCGCTTTGGTTCAAAGTGGTATATATATTCTTATTTATTGGCGCCTTCCATTTCTTTTTACCACCAAAAGTAAAAGAAATGACGACGACAAATGAAAAAGTCGCTGTTGTTTACATGCAGGCATACAATACTGTTCCTGAAGAAAAAATTTTAGATACATTCGTTGGTCAACTTACTGGTTATGGACCTGATTGTGTTGGATGTAGTGGAATAACAGCATCGGGTTATAACGTTAAGACTGGAAATATATATTACTATGATAAGTTATATGGGAAGATACGAATAGTCGCTGCTGATAGAAAAATCCCCATTGGATCTATTGTGCGGATAACAGCTTCTAAGATATACGCTGAACCAATTACAGCAATTGTTCTTGACAGGGGTGGCGCAATCAAGGGCAATAAAATGGACTTGTTATTTGAGAATGAGGCCGCTACTAGATTCGTTGGCCGTCAGAGAAATGTTAAATATGAAATACTAAGACAAGGATGGTAAGATTGCAACAGCAATCTTTTTCTATAATAATGGTAGTATTAATTACGAAAGAGGTGAATAGCATAAAAAGGAATATTAAAGGCAATGAGTTTGAATTCAAAAAAAGGTATGGTCAAAACTTTTTAGCTGATGAAAACATAATTAATAAAATAGTTAAAAAATCGAATGTCAAGGAAGATTCAGTTGTTATTGAAATTGGAGTTGGTTCGGGTAATTTAACTAAGAAATTAGCCGGAGTCGCCAAGAACGTAATAGGATATGAGATTGACGCATCATTAGAGAATATCATTAATGACAATTTAAACTCATTTTCCAATGTTGAGATTATATATGATGATTTCTTAAATAGGAATATTATAGATGACTTATCAAAGTATGAATATACGCATATATATGTTGTGGCTAATCTGCCGTATTATATAACTACTCCTATAATCACTAAGCTAATTGATGAAAATATAAATATCGAGCAGATGACAATCATGGTTCAAAAAGAAGTTGGGGACAGGCTTAATGCTTCGCCCGGACATAAGGAATATAATTCATTGACAATTTTTATTAATTATTATTTTGAAGTTAGTAAATTATTTGAAGTTAGTAGAAATGCTTTTGTGCCTAAGCCTAATGTTGATAGTGCTATTATTCAGTTAAAGAAAAGAGAAAATAAACATCATTTAAATGATGAAAAAACATTCTTTAAGTTAGTTAGAGATTCGTTTAGATATAAGAGAAAGACATTGAAAAACAATTTAAAGGACTATGATTTGGAAAAGGTATCAAATACATTAAAGGAATATGATTTAGATTTGAATGTTAGAGCGGAACAATTGACAATCGAGCAATTTGTCAAGATAGCTAACAACCTATGATGAAATAAACCAATAACCCCGCATATAATTAAAGGGGGTGACAATATGATTTTTAAACAAGGTGATCTAGTTACGAGAAAGTCATACAATAATGATGTGATTTTCAGAATCAAGGAAATAATAGATGCAAACGCTATTTTAATTGGGTTAAATGTTAGGTTATATGCTGATGCAAACGTTGACGATTTACAGGCTTATGAGA
>JAQVZV010000017.1 GCA_028708005.1 Bacilli bacterium | reverse complement strand
TTAGTTTGTTAACTCCTGTAATTTTTATTTCACTAGTACCAGCGCCAACTATTTTCGCTCCCATATTATTTAAGAATATTGCAACGTTTACAATCTCCGGTTCCTTTGCAGCATTTTCAATTACTGTTACACCATTTGCTTTTACTGCTGCAAGCATTATATTGATAGTAGCGCCAACGCTAGCCACATCTAAATAGATACGTCCTCCAACTAATTCATCAGCTGTTATTGTATACTGATTATCTTTTTCAATTATTTTCGCTCCTAATGTTTCAAAACCCTTCAAGTGTAAGTTAATTGGTCTTTTCCCTATATTGCATCCTCCAGGAAAATACATTTCAACTTTATTGTACTTACCTAGTAAAGCCCCCATAAAATAATATGAGGCTCTTAGTTTTTTAGAAATTGATTCTGGCATTTTCTTATTTGTAATCCCTGATGGATCAATTATCATTGTCTCGTCATCAATTGTCACCTTTGCCCCTAAGAAAGTTAAAAGTTCAACCAAAGCATTACGATCAGTTATATTAGGAACATTAGCAATTGTTACTATGTCATCAGATAATATGGCTGCCGGTATCAATGCTACAGCACTGTTTTTAGCACCGCTTATCTTAACTGTTCCTTTCAAAGAATGATTACCCTCAATTATTAGCCTTTGCATATATACCTCCAAATGCATCCTTATACTATATTATTACGTTCATTGATAAACGGTTCCATATTAAGCCTTATTGTGGCTCTTAAACAATATAATTTTATCTCTAACAACCTTTTTGATAGCATCACTTCCCGATCCAATAATCTTTCTTGGATCATAAACTGATTGATTATTATTCAAAAATAGGCGAATTTCTTTTGCCCAAGCAACTTGTAATTCAGTATTAACATTAATTTTAGAGATACCTACCTGAATACAATCGATTATTGTTTGATCAGGGATTCCAGTTCCACCATGTAAAACTAACGGAATCTTAACTGCTTCACTAATTAATCTAATTCTTTCTAAATCTATTTTAGCTTCGCCCTCATATAACCCATGAACACTACCTACAGCGGGTGCTAGAGAATCAACGCCTGTTTCGGTTACCAATTTAATGCAATCCCCTACTTTGGCATAAACATTATCACCATTTATATCGTCTTCAATACCACCAATATGCCCCACTTCAGCCTCAACTGTTACCCCTTTTGAATGAGCATATGCCACCACATCTTTCGTTATTCTAATATTTTCATCTAATGGGTATGAGGAACTATCAATCATGACCGAGGTAAAACCATTTTCAATAGCTTTTTTACAGTAATCGATAGATTTTCCATGATCAAGATGAAGTGCTACCGGGATCGTAATGTTTAGATCGCTCATTACACCTATAACTACACTGTAGACGGTCTTATAGCCTCCCATATACTTTACTGCACCTTCACTTACACCCAAAATAAGCGGACTTTTACATTCTTCACATACTTCAAGTATGTATTTTGTCCACTCTAGATTATTTATATTAAACTGAGGTACCGCGTACCCTTCTTCTTTAGCCTTACGTAACATATTACGTGTGTTTACTAACATATAATCACCTAATACCATCTTAGTATTTTTCTTGCTATTAGTCAAATTAATACCACATTATTAACAATTCTTTACATCAATAATCATTATTTAAATAAATAGATTAAAGCAAAGGCGATTAAAATAATGCCACCGATAAATTTAGAAATGCCTTCGTATTTTATACCAATTAATCTTCCTATTTTCAAACCTGTATAAGTAAATACCGAACTCATTATAGAAAAAATAATACTTCCCAATAAATAATTACTACTGAGAAAATGAATACCAATACCTGCGAAAAAGCTATCCATACTAACTGCAAAAGCAAACAAAAATAGCCCGACAATATTTAATAAAATAACAGTTGCATCTTTTTTAAAAGCACTCATAATCATTTCAACACCAAGCAACATAAACACTATGAAAACAATATATCTTATATCCATAATAATTGATCGTTCCACAATGTTACCCACGGCGATGCCAAATAACGGCATAAAAAAATGAAAACAACCAACTATTAACGATAATAGCCTTCTTTTCATTTCACTTATTTCTAAAACACCATAACACAATGATAAGGAAAAGGCATCCATACTTAATCCAACACCAATTAACAATAACGATATAAGCTCCATGACTATACTCTCCTCTCTATAATTTTATTGATGAAAGTATAGTTTATGATATCTAAAAGAATTTCTCTATAAGTTCTTGAACAAAGAATTTATATTCGACATCAGATGATTCTTCCGCCTCTAATAAACAAAGGGGCGGAAATAAGACACACCACCAATTATTGCCCTTACCCTCTCCTAATTTTACCAATAAAGATTCGTAATATCCTTCTTCATATCTTATACCCTTATATTCTTTGGCTGGAAAGTAATGGCTACCAAAATTAACCGTATAAGGGATTGATTTGTTTTCAAGTGTTAGCACATTTTTTATAGAATTATCAAAAGTATCGACATTAGTTCTAATAATTGTTCTTGCTTCATCAATGCTTTTCACATCTTGCAATAATGAATATATATTTCCTTGTAATTTGTTTTTTACTTTATTTTTTATCATTTGATCATAATTTGAATTGCTATTAGCAAGAACCCTTAATCTTATGGCCTCATCAGGTATAATCTTTTCACCCATTGAAACTTCTCTAAACATCGTTAATACAAGAACCACCAGAATACCTAATATTATTTTTCTCATAAAAAATTCGTCCTCCTATTTTATAGTGAACGAATTATTGTTATCTTAATCATTTAAATTATAGAAAAGAAAAAACATTCTATCGCGTCCTTGAAAATCTTTTTTAATTTCATATGGACTATCCTTAAAATACTTGTTTGCTATTTTAATAATATCTAAAGTTTGCGAAGATCCTATTTCAAAAGCTATAAGCCCTCTATCTTTCAACACCTTCTTAGCATTAGCAAGTATAACTTTATAATATTTTAGGCCTTTTTTTCCACCATACAAAGCTTTTGATGGTTCATAACGCCTGACAACTTCCATTATTTCTTCATCCTTGGTTAAGTATGGTGGATTGCTGATAATAATATCAAATTTCTCATTTAACCTAATGACTTCATCTAACATATCTGACTTATATATTGTTACATCTTCATTTAAATGACTAGCATTTACTTTAGCTAATTTCAAAGCTTTAGCAGATATATCGACCATTGTAACATCAATTTTAGGCACTTCTTTTTTTAAAGTTAAACCTATAACACCCGTTCCTGTTCCTATATCTAGAAGCGACACCTTATTAGAGAAGTATTTATTAATATATTTCTTTGTATGAAAAACTAATTGTTCAGTTTCAAACCTAGGAATTAAAACACCCGGTTTTACTTTAAAATTATAACCATAAAAATCCACATTGCCTACAATATATTGGATAGGATAACCCTCGTTTATTTTTTGCAATTGCCTTAGGTAATCATCTATTTTTGTTTGACCTATTTTCATCTTTAGGGTAGGTTCTACTTTTAAATAATATTTAAGCACATATTTTATAGTTTTATCATCTAGATGGGACTCTTTTCTACTTAATTCTAATAATGTCTGATAATCCATTATTTACCTGCTAATTTCCTTTTTAAATCTTCAGTAATCAACGGTTCAATTATTTCTTCAAGTTTGCCATCCATAATGCGATCTAATTGCATAACTGTAAGGTTTATACGATGATCAGTAACTCTATTTTGAGGATAATTATACGTTCTGATCTTCTCAGAACGATCCCCAGTTCCAATTTTTGAACGTCTTTCAGCGCCTACTTGTTCCTCTAGTTTCCTAACCGAGTCTTCATAAATTTTGCTTTTCAAGATCTTTAAACCTTTTTCTTTATTTTTGATTTGACTTCGTTCGTTTTGGCAAGTAACTACTATCCCTGTAGGAATGTGAGTTATACGAACAGCGCTATCTGTGGTATTGACAGATTGACCTCCTGCCCCACTACTACGATATACATCAATTTTTATATCATTTTCCTTTATGTCAACATCCGGATCTTCTTGTTCTGGTAATACAACTACGGTAGCGGTTGATGTATGAACTCTTCCTTGTGACTCGGTTATTGGCACTCTTTGAACACGGTGAGCTCCATTTTCATATTTCAACTTTGAATACGCACCCTTACCTTTTATCATAAACTCAATTTGAGAAAAACCTCCCGCTTCACCCGTAATTTCATGAATGGGCTCGATTTTAAACCCATTGTTCATAGCATATCTAACATACATTTCATAAAGATCGCCAGCAAAAACATTGGCCTCACTGCCACCAGCTGCTCCTCTAATCTCCATGATAACATTTCTGGTGTCATTATCATCCTTCGGAAGTAGTAATACTTCTAATTGGGTCTCGAATTCATTTTTCTTCTGTTCTAACTCATCCAATTCATCTTTTGCCATAGAACCCAGCTCGGGATCATCCAACAAAGCTTTAGTGTCAGTAATTTGTCTTAATACTTCTTTATAATAATTATAAGCATTAACAACTTCCTCAAGATCTACTCTTTGTTTTGATATTGAAGCGGCTTTTTTAATATCTTTAAGCACTTCTTCGTCCATTAATGTTTCTCCCAATTCGTTGTATTTTTTTAATGTTTCCTCTAATCGTTCTATCATATTATCACCTTCCGCAAGGACTTATTCTTCTAATTCAGCATCCTCGTCAATAATTTGCAAGTCCTCAAATTCATCTGTCTCTTCATCATCTATAGCGGCATCATCGCTCAATTCATCTACGTCATCAGCTTCTAAACTCTCATCTGCCTCTATAATATCATCTGTCTCTTCTAATTCTTCATACAAAGGATCGAAATCTTCTTCACTTTCATCAACAATAATGTTTACAACGTGATTTTCTTTCAAATCCCAATTTGAACTATTTAATAATATAAATCTTTTGTCTGTAGTTAAAGAAGTGAAGAAGTCTGCTATTAAAGCCTCGTACTCACTATCACTCATTTCTAATAATGTACATATTTCCTTAAACAACATCACCGTCGTTTTTGGTTCCTTATCTAATTTAATAATATAATACGCTATATCATTAAATGATAAAGGTTCAAGTTCATCTTTTTCCATTTCGCGAATATTCATTTCCAATCCTCCTACATTTCATTTGGGGCTTCAACGCCTATTAAATTTAATGCATTTTTTATTACAATCTTAACCGCTGTCATCAACAACAAACGTTCATTTGTATATTGAAAATCCTTGGTTAAAATCTTCTCATGATTATAATATATATGCAGTGCATTTGCAAGGTCATATACATAATTTGTTATTAAATGTGGCAATCTTTTTTCAGCGGCTAATTCAACAACGTTTTTAAACTCATTTATTTTGGCCAAAATATCATATGCATATTCACTATCAATTGTTTTATATTCTTTAACTTTTTGTGTTTTATTATCTTTTAACAAAGAGTGTACTCTAGCATGAGCATATGAAACATAATAAACAGGGTTTTCGTGACTCTTTCTAATTGCTAATTCCAAATCAAAATCCATTTGTGATTCAATATTTCTCATAGCAAAATAGTAACGAGCAGCATCAATTCCCACTTCTTCTAGTAAATCGTTAACTGTCACTACATTACCAGTCCGCTTACTCATTTTTATTTCCTCGCCGCCCCTTAGTAATCTTACCATTTGAACTATTTTTACTTCTAATTTGTCTTTGCTATAACCTAAAGCCTCAATAGCAGCTTTTAGTCTTGGAACGTACCCGTGATGATCTGCTCCTAAAACGTCTATTAACGTATCGTAGCCACGATCTATTTTATCAAGATGATATGCAATATCAGGTGTTATATATGCATATTCGCCATCGTTTTTGACCAATACCCGATCTTTCTCATCGCCATATTCACTTGCTTTCAGCCATAAGGCGCCGTCTTCTGTATATGTCTTGCCTAAATCACTTAACTTTTGTAAAGATTCTTCGATACGACCATCTTGTCTTATTTTTTTCTCACTTGTCCAAACATCAAAATCAACTCTAAAAGTTAATAAATCATTTTTAATAATAGTTAATAATTTATTTAAACCATAATCCTTAAAACATTCGACAGGTTTAGATAACCACTCCTCTTTATATTCACGATATATATCTTTAGCCACATCAATAATTTCTTCACCATAGTAACCATCTTCGGGCATGTGTTCGTCAAGGCCACACAAAGTTCGATAACGTTCTTTAACTGATATCCCCATGTTGTCTATTTGATTACCCCCGTCATTAATATAATATTCGCTTGTAACATCATAACCAGCGAACGAAAGAATGCGACACAAATTATCACCATAAGCGCTTCCTCTTGCGTGACCCAAATGAATTACCCCGGTCGGATTAACACTGGCAAACTCTACATTTATTCTTTTTCCTTCTCCCATTTGACTTTTTCCATAGTCATCGCCTAAGTCTATTACTTCTTCTATGACATCAAACAACTTATCTTTTTTAATAAAGAAGTTTAAAAAACCAGGTTTGGCAACTTCTATCTTTTCAATATATTCATCATTTTTAATCATTTCTTTAATATTTGTTGCTATATCCATAGGATTTTGCTTTAAAGAAGATGCCAATTGCATAGCTATATTAGTCGCATAATGCCCGTTTTTTTTATCACTTGGAACTTCTAAATCTACCATTGCCTCAAATATATCCATTTTTGATAATGATTTTATAATTTCCTCTTTTATAATGTCTTTTATATTCATAATTATTCCTCCGCTTCAAAATCAATACAAGTTAATCCCATATCTTCTTCATTAAGTTTTAATTTGTACTCAATATAAAAACTCATCTTATTCCTTCGTAAAACTTTTGTATCAACGTTAACTTTTATGTCCATTTTTGGTTTTTTTATTCTATATAAAGATTCTATCGTTTTACCTTCTTCAAACACTAATTCTAATGTATAATCAGCACAGCTTCTTTGAATAATAATGCTTTTACCCATCTTTATATTTACTAACATATCATCTTCCGTATAGGAAATAGTATTAGTTTTATCATTAAACACACCTATAACACAGCTATTAGTTTCACTAAAGGGGCTTATAACACTTATTGATATTTTTATTTTTTTCATAAATCACCCATAAATTGTTCGCTGACATTATAACACAACTATAGATAAAATGAAATAATAAAATAACATCCTTTTAGATTAATAGACATATTTAACAACGTAATTTTTTATTCATATTTTTAAAGATATAAACCATAATAAAAATAGGCTTTGGGGGAATAAATGAAAACAATTAAATGGTTATCTATTATCGGAATTTTTAGTATTTTCTCTTTTATATTTATTCATTTACTCGCATATACATGCGCTAGAATAACTCCTAAATTTGATATTAGGAATGTTAATAGTGTCTTTTTATATGATTCTGATGAAGAGCTTTTTTTTCAAGGTAATGGTCAAAAAGAATGGATATCTCTAAATGAAATGTCCCCTTACGTGATTCAAGCTACTATATCAGTAGAGGATAAAAACTTTTATCACCACGTAGGGTTCGATTATCCACGTATATTAAAATCGGTATATGAAAATACAAAGGCCAAAAAGTATGTGCAGGGGGCATCTACCATAACTCAACAATATGTAAAAAATTTATATCTTGATTTCAACAAAAATTGGCAAAGAAAATTTGAAGAAGCGTGGCTTACTGTAGAAATGGAGGCCCATTACAGCAAAGACGAGATCTTAGAAGGTTATTTAAATACTATTAATTATGGCAATGGTGTGTTAGGAATTGAAAATGCTTCTAAATATTACTTTGATAAAAGTGCCTCTGATTTGAATTTAGCAGAAGCTTCTATGCTGGCCGGAATTCCAAAATCACCCAATAATTATTCTCCCTTAAATGATGAATTAGAGGCCAAAAAAAGACAATATATTGTATTAACTTGTATGACAGGCAATAAATATATAACAGAAAAAGAAATGAATGAAGCCTTTAGTAAAGAGTTGATTTATATAGGTAAAAAGGAGAAATATAATTTATCCACATTAATGTATTATCAAGATGCGGTCATGCGGGAACTGAAAAATCTAAATTACGTTCCTCAATCTCTTCTTGAAACAGGTGGTATAAAAATTTACACAAATTTAGATATTAAAGCTCAAACGGTATTAGAAAATGCTATGAATAACAACTTAAAGGATAATTCTGACCTTCAAGTGGCGGTGGTTGTTGTTGAACCTACAACGGGTAAAATATTAGCGTTGACGGGCGGCCGTGACTTTCAAAAATCACAATATAATCGAGCAATTCAATCAAAAAGGCAGGTTGGTTCTACCATGAAGCCTTTCCTTTATTATGCAGCTTTAGAAAATGGTTTCACCGCATCGTCAACCTTTTTAAGTGAGCCTACTGTTTTTACCTTTGCTGAAGGTAAAACATATGCCCCTCAAAACTACGCCAAATTATATCCAAACAAACCGATAGCAATGCCGGCGGCTTTATCATATTCCGACAATATATACGCTGTTAAAACACATTTGTTTTTAGGAGAAGATCTGTTGGTTGAAACAATGAAACGAGTTGGCGTTAAAGAAAAACTAGAACCTCACCCGTCACTTCCTTTAGGAACGGAAGAATTAAACATTTTAGACTTTTTGCAAGGTTTTAATACCTTAGCAAATGAAGGTGTAAAAACAGAGCTTTACTTTATAGATAAAATTTTAGATATGGAAGGTAATGTTATCTATGAACATCATAATAATGAAGATACTGTTTTAAATAAGAATATAACTTATATTCTTAACGACTTATTAACTACATCATATGATTATAATATGATAGATTATTCTACTCCAACTTGTTTAACAATAAATCGAAAAATTGTAAACAAATGGGCCATTAAAACAGGTTCAACAGACACAGATACGTGGACCATAGGTTACAATAAACATTTATTAGTTGGTGTTTGGTTAGGTTATGATGACAATCAAAAAATAGAAGTTGCAGATAACAAGTCTTCTAAAAATATATGGGTTGAAACCGCTGAAGCATATGTAAATGATAAGGAAATCTCGTGGTATCAAATGCCGGAAAATGTTGTTGGAGCGTTAATTAATCCAATTGATGGAACCTTAGCAAACGGTAAAAGTAATAAAAAAAGAATTTCATATTATGTAAGAGGTAGCGAACCTCTAGCAAAATGAAATTCAAATTATTTATTTATTTTAATTATAATTTGATATAGGTTTTCAAAATCAAACTCTTCAATATCAATCTTAAATCCGTTTTTCTCTAACAAACCAGTTGTTTCCCTAACCTTATCAATTGCAGTCTTTAGATTGCCCGGAACTATTCCGTTAACAGCGGTCTCAGGGCTATTACTTTGTCGAAATTCATGGACTAGACTGTCTGTATATGTTTTGGGCTCAAACTCAGGAACTAGTTGTTGACCAAAAGGTGTAGTAACCGTATCTGGTTCTGGGTTAGTTGAAGCTTGGCCGACAGGATTAATATCCATATTGACTACCTCATCTTCTAGCTGAGGTATAAAACGCGGTCTATCAGGTTCACTAATTGGAGGCGTTATTTCTTGTGTAGGCGCAGGAATTTCTATGCCCAACAAAGCATTAACGTCTGCTGGTTGTTCCACTGGATTTATATCTATGGCGGTTTCTTTTATTTTATTTATATCTACGTTTGATATTGGTGTGATATTAATCTGATCATCAGCCATAACAACAGGTTCTGAGATTGACTCGATAGGCTCTACAATTGGATTAAAGTCCTCGGCCACTGGTGTCTTAACCGGAATATCAGGGGCAGTAATAATAGGCGTTGGTTTTACAAATGGTGGTATTGTTTCTGCTGGCGAAACTGGAATATCCGGAATCATTTGAGGGAACTCTTTTAGACCAGGAAAATCCAGCGTTTCTATTGGATTGTTTGTCATGGATTTTATTAATTCATCAGTTTGTTTCACTGTTAATCTATTATCAATAATGTTATTTAATACCTCTTTCTGTTGCATTGAATTTTTTAAACTTAATAAGCTTCTAGCGTGTCGTTCTGAAATTTTACCATTTAAAAGGGCTTTTTTTACTTCTTCATCTAAAGCGAGTAATCTAAGTTTATTAGCAATGGTAGACTGTGT
>JAQVZV010000140.1 GCA_028708005.1 Bacilli bacterium | reverse complement strand
AAATCATTAAAGGGCATACATAAAATAGGTTGATAAAATCTATCTTTCCTATGTCCATTAACATGTTTCATTGCTTTTGCATAACTCATTTTGTTTAACCCCCTTCTGTTATCGACCAAATACCTAATTTATTCAAATATTTCTATTTGATTTATTAGAGGTTAATTCTAACTGGATGTAAACCTACACCCTCTATTCCCTCCGCAAATGCATTGGGGATTACCTTTTTTATAATTTGATATGCTCCGTTTAGGTCTGCATTGATTAGTGTTTTTTTATTGCTTTGGAATAAACCTCTGTGAATTCTCCTTGCCTTATTGTAATTTTCTTTTGTTGGCAATTCACTATCAAGAAAACTAGTACCCGAAGTATATGATTCTTCAGTATCAATAAATTTAATACCAACATTTTCACATTTATATTGTAGTTTTTGTATAAACAAATCATAAGGAATGCCCACAAAATTCTGATTAACCTTTTTACTCATTTTACTTTCCTGTTTCCAACCTTTATTTAACCCAATTATTACAGTATCGATTTGATTTTTAATACACCAGTCTACTATATATTTACTAGACTTATGAATATAATCATTAATTTTATTATTCCGTTTATTAGTTAATTGTTGAAGTCTATTACTCCAATTTTTATTATGTTTTAGTTTTAGATCACTTTGTAATTTTGCTTTCTTTTTATTATAGTATTGGTTCATTGATTTAATAGTTTTACCGTTAATAATAAAAGGCATCAAGCCTGAATTATTTGATATAGTTGCAAAATTATTAATTCCTAAATCAATACCTATAATACGATTTTGATCTAAACAAGTTTCTGGTACGTTAATCTCATATACAATTTCCATTACATAATGACTTCTTTTTGGTACGAATCTTACTTGCATTAGTCTGTTATAAGCATTTGTTTTAAAAATATTATTTAAAGGTTTTAATTTACTCCAACTAAATCTCAGATATCCATCTTTAATAGAAAATTTTATATTGTCAATTCCTAAAATATTTCTACCTTTTTCTTTATCCTTATATTTAGGTAATTTAGGTCTACCAAGATATTTATCAGGATTTTTCTGCCAATCTTTAATCGTTTTAAAAAATGATTCCCAACTCTTATCAAGTATTTTTAAAGTTTGTTGACCAACATTGCTTCCTATCTCTTTATATGATTCTGATTCTTTACATAATTGAAATAATTCATTATAGTGAATCCATCTGTTATTATTGATAAATTCTTGACGAATAATATAATTAGCATAATTATATAAGTTTTTAGATTTAAAACATAGATCATCAACCAATTTCCAGGATGGATGCACTTTTTTAATAATATGTTGCTCAACTCTATTTACTTTCACAATTTCACCTCTCTTTCTTTATTAAGTGAAGTAAGGGAATAAGATAACCCCCTACTCCACTTAACATCTTTATTTAACTAAATGAATACTCACCAACACAGTTATAATCTTCAATACTTCCAATAAATCCTACCATACAATCGGAACAAAAATTCAAATTATCTATAATATCCATATCGTTATCATACGGGTTCTCATAGCAACTATGACCAGCAACGTGCCAATTAACTGCTTCAGGAATAAGAATATCTTTGCCGCATTTATGGCATTTAGGGAATATAAACGGCTCCTCTAAAGTGCAAACCTCAATTATAAACCCATCCATCCAAAAACTAACAACGTCACGATAAAGGTTATCACATAGATTCTCAATTTTCTTTATTTCACTTAATTCAAACTGGCTAGATGCTTCTCTATCGTTTGTTTCGTCTTCGAGATAAATAAATCCATCTTCAATATAGTAGGTAAATGATTGATAGATAAATGAAGCAAATAAATTAGAATTTGTTAGTGATCTAACCCCTACTGAACATTTCATGCCTAAAAACTCATTTAGTAGCTGATAATTCTTTTCCATTACAACACATCTCCCTTATACTTGTTTGTTAAGTGGTTGCAACCCTTCTTACATTTACAAGTATAAGGTAATGTATTTCATATTTCAAATTATGTCTTACACGATATAGAACCATATGCGGTTGTATAATCAATTTATATACAGTTTACTTTATATCGCTTTGTTTTTCTTCTTTTTCCACAATTTTTTCTAATTCATATCTAATAAAATCAGAAAGTGAATGTCCTTTATCACTGGCTATCTTCTCTAATTTTTGCTTGAATCTTGGAGTAACTCTTATTGTAATTGATTCTTTTTTGATTACCGCCACTGACTACACCTCCTATGTATGCACCTCCTATTATAGCATTATGTTTTACTTTAAATAAATTTGTATTCGTTCAGTGTTTTTTGATTAAATTTATATTATCATTTTAATATATTTTGTTCATATTGTCAACATTAAAATTTTTAACACCAAATGCCTGTTTGAATCAATTGTTTTACCAAGCAAATTCATATTCATTTTGTTTAAAATGATACTCCATGTTTTCAGCACTCATTACCATATGTTGGTCTTCTAAAAAATGCCATGTAATTACA
>JAQVZV010000139.1 GCA_028708005.1 Bacilli bacterium | reverse complement strand
ATATTGAAAACTTAACTTCTTGTTATGATGAAAGTTATTTCTATGATGAAAAATTAGGCATAACGATAAGTCAATATTCTATTGAAAATGGATTTCCATTTAATAAAATAATTTTAGCTTATAAAAAAGGTGATTATTGTGAAAATCAATATGTTTTAGATAATAATTGGATGACTGAAATAAAAGAGAATGCTACTATTAAAGAAGTAATCATAACAAAATGTAGTATTAAAGATAATGATATAAAATATACTCCTAAAACTATTACTAATTATGATATTGAAAGAGCTTATAACTATATAAATAAAAGTTCAATTACTAGAATTGAAAATAAAAATAATATTACTAATATTGATGAAGATGATAGTTATACAATAAATGTTCATTATACAATTGATAATTTTGGATATGAGTTAATAATATTTAGTTATGATACTAATTATTTGGCTTTTAAAGTAATTGATAGTAATGATCATGCTAAGAATGCCGTTTATAATATGAATACTAATAGTAATCACTTATTAAAACAATTATGGGAAGTGCGATAACCTTGTGGGGGGGGAAACTTAATATATAATTAACGTTTTTGCATAAAAGCCTTGCTATTATATGATATATGTGTTATATTTTATCCACCTAATGAATTGATTCCTATTTTATAGGAGCCAATTATCTTGAGATATTTAGTTATTTATATCTTTTAAGATGTAAAGCAACTAAATCTTGGGATATTACAATTTGTTGGGTTTTTTATTGATTATAATTAATAAGATGTAATGTTTAGATGTATGGAACTAGTAAAGTAATGAAATGTGTAGGATCCCTATTTAATGTTAAAAATAGTATTTATATAATTAGTAGAAGAAAGATAGTTTTACTATCTTTTTCATTGAAAATAATGTCGATATAAAATATAAAAGAAAGGAGTGATATAATGACATTTAAAGAATTGGGTTTATCAGAGGCAATTTTAAAGTCTTTAATAGAGTTGGGTCATAATAAGCCAACGTTAATTCAAGAATTAGCTATTCCGCATATTTTGCAAAAGAAAGATGTTTTAGGTTGTGCCCAAACTGGGACTGGTAAAACAGCTGCTTTTGTATTACCAGCAATTCAATCTTTGATGATGAATGAAAGAAGTGCTTATCGTAATATTAAGGTGCTAGTTTTATCACCAACAAGAGAATTGGCTATTCAAACGAGAGATAATTTTAGAAGATACGGAATGTATACCAATTTAAAATGTGGTGTTGTTTTAGGCGGGGTCAATCAAAGATCGCAAGTAGAAACATTACGAAAAGGAATTGATATTTTAGTAGCAACACCAGGAAGATTACTAGATTTAATGAATCAACGTATTGTCAAACTAAATTCAATCAACACTTTAGTATTAGATGAAGCAGATACGATGTTAGATATGGGATTTATTCACGATATTAAGAAGATTGTTGCTCATGTCCCTGAAATAAGACAAACATTAATGTTCTCGGCTACAATGCCTAATACAATTAGAAATTTAGCTAAAGAGTTTTTAAAGGCTCCTGTGTTAATTGAAGCTAATACAACTTCTTTAACAGTTGATAAAATAAATCAATCTGTATACTTTGTTGATAGTCGCAATAAAGCTAATTTATTGTTAGAAATATTGCACAGTGAAAAAACTACATCAACCTTAATATTTACGCGTACTAAACACGGTGCTAATAAATTAGCTGATATTCTTGAAAAAAATGATCTTCACAATGAAGTAATTCATGGCAACAAATCACAAAGAGCTAGAGTTTCAGCACTTAATAATTTTAAAAGCGGTAGAAGTAAGGTACTGATTGCTACTGACATTGCTGCGCGTGGTATTGATATTGTCGAATTGTCACAAGTTATTAATTATGAATTACCAAACTTGGCCGAGTCATATGTTCACCGTATTGGACGTACAGGTAGAGCTGGTTGCGTAGGTACTGCGATTTCCTTTTGTGATCGAAGTGAGACAAAATATTTAAGTACTATTCAAAAATTAATTAAACAATCAATTATGGTTGTCGAAGACCATAATTATCCGATGGAACAAATAGCGTTTAAAGAACAAAAAAAGCAAGCATTTTCTAACAGGACCTCACCAAAGAACAGTAATAGAAAGTTCAAATCACAAACGAAAAAAACAAAATTTCAGAAAAACATTTAAATTTAAAAAACCAGTTATTCTTTAACTGTTTTTTTCTATTTATGTCAATAATTCTGTCTAATATGAATAATTACAGATTTCCATGACAAGTTCAATAAAGTTCTTAATTAGCGGGACATATGTTTTGCTTTCAAGGAATAAAGAAAATACGGATTGATTAATCCGTATTTTTCAATTTATCTATTATTCCATATATCATGGATATTTTGGTTGGTATAATATATTTAACTTCTAAGATATCAACAAGTGCTTTAACACATAATCTCATGCCTCTAGCACCACGCCACCAACCATCATTTTTAGTTCTTGTTATAATTTCTTCTAATGAGATGTTATAAAAGAAGTTT
>JAQVZV010000138.1 GCA_028708005.1 Bacilli bacterium | reverse complement strand
CTAACATTAGCACGTTTAACAAGGAAATCAATTAATTGATCTTTATTTACAAAATATGTTGATAATAAATCCATGTTTTTTAAATTTGTCATTGCAAAAGGAATAGGTTTATTTTCAACAACAAAACTAATGGTATATCGATTTATCTGCTTTTTCATATATTACCTCACGTTTTTATAATAAGATAGTTTAATTATTATGTCAAATTATTATTCTTCAACATAATCACAATTAGAACATTTAACTTTATCTTTTTTGGTAATCATTAAATGATTACAATGAGGACATTTCATTCCCGTGGGTTTATCCCAAAGGGCAAAATCACATTTTGGATAATTATTACATCCATAAAATATCTTACCTTTTTTAGTTTTCTTCTCAACTATTTTACCTTCACATGCAGGACAATCAGTTACTTCAATAACAACTCTCTTTTCAGCTTTAATATACTTACATTTAGGGTAATTACTACAAGAAACAAATTCTCCATATTTCCCTTTTCTTATAACCAAAGCTCCTCCACATTCAGGACAGTCTTCGCCTGTTTTGACAGGTTCTTTTTTCTCCATCTTTTCAAAAGCTTCTTTTACCATAGGTTCAAACTCCTTATAAAAATTATCTAATAATTCATACCATACTTTAGTTCCTTCAGCCACTTCATCTAAAGCGGTTTCCATTGCTGCTGTATATTTAACATTTATCAAATGACTAAAGAATGATTGTAATTTATCAGTTATTTCAATCCCTATTTCCGTTGGATGAAATTTCTTTTCAATAATAGTTGCATACTCTCTATTGGTTAATGTCTCCATTGTTTTAGCATAAGTAGAAGGTCTACCAATACCTAAATGTTCCATTTCTTCTATTAGTTTAGCTTCAGTATATCGTGCTGGTGGTTTAGTAAAATGTTGTTCTTTTTCTATAGTATTAGCTATTAAAACATTAGAGTTATATTTTTCAAATGGTGGTAAGGGCTTATCTTCACTTTTTTCATAATCACTATATACTTTTAAATAACCATCAAAGACAATTGTTTGTCCTGTTGCTTTAAATTGATAATTATTATTATCTAAAATGATAGTTGTTTGATTAACTTTAGCATCACTCATTAAAGACGCTAAGGCTCTAAAGTAAATAAGACGGTATAACTTATATTCATCACTACTTAGATATTGTTTAATATTATCAGGATGTAGATTTATGTTAGTTGGCCTAATTGCTTCATGAGCATCTTGAACATTGTCTTTCTTTTTACTTTTCTTAACCAAGCCTAAATATTCTTCCCCGTAGTGCACTTTGATATAACCAAAAGTATTTTTAATAAACTCTTCACTTAAACGAGTAGAATCAGTTCTCATATATGTTATAAGACCTGTAGTTTCACTACCTATATCAATTCCCTCATATAATTTTTGAGCGATTGACATTGTCTTTTTAGCACTGAAATTTAATTTATTACTAGCTTCTTGTTGAAGACTACTTGTAATAAAAGGAAACTTAGATTGTTTTTTCTTACTTCTCTTTTTAACATCCTCTATTTTAAAAGCTTTTGATAATTTACTTAATATTTCATCAGCTTCTAACTCATTTTTGATGTCAATATCTTTATTATTATACTTATCTAAAACAGCTTCAAAATCATTAAACATAGCTGTTATTGTCCAGTATTCTTCAGCCTTGAAAGCTTCAATTTCTCTTTCACGATCAACGATTAATTTTAAAGCGACACTTTGCACTCTACCAGCACTTTTACCCCCTGTTTTAGATTGCATAAGCTTACTTAATCTAAAACCAATAATACGGTCTAAAATACGCCTTGATTCTTGTGATTTAACGAGATCATCATCAATCTTACGGGCATGATTAAAAGCCTCTTTAATAACATCTTTTGTTATTTCATTAAAAACAACACGTTTATAGTCATCATCTTTTAAACCAATAGCATCTTTTAAATGCCAACTAATAGCTTCCCCTTCACGGTCAGGGTCAGTTGCTAAATATACAAAATTACTTTTCTTCGCTTCCTTTTTTAATTCATCAATTACCTTTTTCTTTCCTTTTATCGGTTCATAAGTTGGAGTAAATTGATTATCAATATCAACGCCAAAACCAAACTTACCAGAAGTTGATAAGTCTCTAATATGTCCTTTACTAGATACTACTTTGTAGTCAGAACCTAAATATTTTTCAATTGTTTTTGATTTACTAGGTGACTCTACAATCACTAAGTTCTTACTCATTTAATCACTCCCTAATGTTATATTGTATTATGCTTTCTATCTTTCCTCTAAATATTTCTTAAATACGGATTATTTTCAAACTCATAACCTATAGTACTACTATTTCCATGACCTGGGTATATTGTAATATCACTAGGATATTCCTTAATCTTTTTAAGACTTTCTCTCATTGCCAATTCATTACCAGTTGGTAAATCAGTTCTTCCTATTGACCCTCTAAAAATAAATTCACCACAGAACATTGCTTTTTCATCCTTAAAATAAAAACTAACTGAATCATCACTATGTCCTATATTTTCAATTATATCAAAAT
>JAQVZV010000137.1 GCA_028708005.1 Bacilli bacterium | reverse complement strand
CCCCTATTACACAATATAATCTTTAATATATATAGAATAATATACTCATCTTCTATATTAGTTTAAGGCTTTACTTTCGTTTTTGATGAAATAAGACTACTCCTTTTATCAAATGCCATATCAATATATTTATTCGGGTTATTTTCAAAATCATCCCAATTTACTAACACACAATATCTATCCTCTTCATCCCAAGCACAACCAATACTTTTTGGAATATAATAATTATAGCTAAACTCCTTAACTACTGTTTCATCATTTATAGCCACAATGTTATGGGTTCCCCCACATATTAAACATTTACTTTGACCTTTAAATATTTTTTCATACATAGAAGGCAAAACAACACCTAATATCCCGTTTTTAGTATTATCTTTCCCATTATAAAGTGAAGCTTGCAATTCTCGTTTTATATAGGTTTGATTTTGGAGTTGGTTATTTTCAGCACTATAACTTCCAATTAAATGGATAGTTACTGTTGAATCCGAAAGATAGTCTTCTCTTATTTTTCTCATGATATAATCTTCATCTTCTGAATCAATTGCCTCATTTAATGATTTGTCAATCATATCAACATCTAATTCATCTTGAATTTTCTTTTTATATAAACTATCTTCTGTCTTAAATGAAATAAAACATTTGTGCATCATAATTCAACATCCTCCTTTTTATTTTATATTAAACTCTTAAGTTCGTTAATTGTATCTATATATGTTTGTTTTTCCCATTCAGCAGTGCAACCTTCATAAAATAACTTCTGATATTTTTGATAGTTATCTTCATCTTTTAAGCAGAAATAACAAACTGAAAGAGTAGAATACATCCAAAATTTTTCTTCTCCAGCCTTTAAACTCGTTTCAATTATTTTAATAATTTTTTGTTGTATATTTTTGCTTTCAAATTTTAAATAAGCTTTTTCTTCATCCTTTATATTGTCTTGCTGTGTCTTTAATAACAAACAATTAGCAATATTTTCTCCATTATAGTAATCATTTTGAATAATATATCCTTTTTTATAATAATTTATAGCTTCATCTAAATAATCAAAGTTTTTATTCAATTTAAATAACCTTTTATAAATAGCTCCTGTTATGCCTAACGTCTCTATATCAAGAGATTTTTTAGGACACAATTTTTTGATAATATCCAGTGCTTTTTCCAAAGCTAGTGTTTCGTTAGGAATTTTAGATTTATATGTACATAGTGCCAATTGTTGTACTATATAATCATTATTTGGCAATAAATCTACAAGTTTTTCTAATATAGAAATTGCATCTTCAAAGCGGTCTTGGTTTTTAAAATTTTCAGCCTCTTCCACCAAAGTTGAAATATTATCACTTTTACCTTTAGCTTCATCTACTCTTTTATGGTATTCTTCATCACTAAGAACAGGGGGAGAAATATGCGGCAAAAATGTATATAATGGGCTATCAGGTTCATTTTTTTCACTTGCAATTACAAACTCTTTAAGTTTTTTTCTTATTTCCTGAGCTTCTTTGTCATCCAGGTTTTCTCCGATTTCTTTATATAACAGGAATCGCGAATGATTTAGATCAAAAGGAATTTTACATTGTTCTTCTGCCATAATGATAGTAGAAAATGGTTTTAAAGCATGCCTAACTCCTAATTCATATATTGCATTTGGATTTAATGTTGTAATATCAGCAATAACTAAATCTGCCTTCATTAACAGAGTATACATGCCAACATCAATTATTGAAGAACTTGCTATTTCATCTGCTCTTATCAATTCATAATTCGTAATGTCTTTTTCGAATAACATTTTAATTACTTTTTTATAAATCCTATCTAAATCTACCTCTTTCGAGTTTTCATAGTCCATTTTTTTCCCAAAACCCATTACCACAAAGCATACCTTTTGATTCATATTAATCCTCCTTATAGTTATGAATTTCAAATACATCTTGTAATTAGACGTTATTCCGGTTATTACATTTTTGCAGTCATCTCATTTATACATCGGATCAGTTAACTTTCGCGTTACTGTCTGGCCTCATTTTTGAACATAAGTAAAAAACGCAATAAAGAGTCAACCCCTTACCTCTTAAAACCTATCTGGCATCGGGAAACATCGCAGACATAATTTGGACAAAAACCCTTAAAGAGGCATAGTGGGCTTCGATTGCTTCTTTGAGAGAAACATCGATTTCTGAGTACCGTACTCCTGCCTTGCACTGTATTTTTTCTATATCCTTTTTAGACACATTATGAGCAATTTCATGGGGGATAAGTTTCAACAGAGCCAATAAATCATGTTTTACTTTATGCTCTATTTGGTTTTTTTCTAAAATGCTCTTTAATAAAATTTCAATAAATTGCAAGGAAGCCCACTTTGAGTCACCATCTATAAATCTTGATTGCATTATTATATCTACTGCTGTTTCAAGTTTTGTTAGAACCGCGTTAATTTTGGGCAACCCACTGCTATAATATTTGTTCATTGCTTTAATTGTATCCAAGTAGAGAGTAGCGATTTCATAAATTTCTTCTTTCGATAACCTTGAATAAAGCTCAGGAGTTAGGTTCTCAATGTAATCGAACGGGTTTATTAATA
>JAQVZV010000016.1 GCA_028708005.1 Bacilli bacterium | reverse complement strand
TCGCCCCATCGATGATGCTGATTATTTATATGAACTAAATAAAGAAATGATTAGACAAAATTCACTGGTTCATGAAATGGTTATAAATAAAAACAACCATATTTTAACGATTGTTAACGATATACCATATGTTTTAATGAAGGTTTATATAAATGAAAATAAAAAAAGTGATCTCACGGAAATTATATTCATAAGCATGAATAATGCTAACATCAAACAAAATAAAATTTTAGACAGAAGTGATTGGATAACGCTTTGGAGTAGTAAAATTGATTATTTTGAATATCAAATTAGTCAAATGGGAAAGGAATATCCAATTATATGTGAATACTTAAGTTATTATATAGGTTTAGCAGAGAACGCTTTATCTTATGCGAAGAATACTATGAGTGAAATGAGAATGACTGAATATGATACTTTAACTGTCGCCCATAGACGTATAAAATCAACGGATACATTATTTGATATATATAATCCTATATCATTCGTTATTGATCATCAAGTAAGAGATTTAAGTGAGTATATAAAAAGTAACTTTTTTGATGGAGTTGATGTGTGGCTAGAAATAGGGGAATGTTTTAGTCATTATGGTTTATCTCCTTATAGTAAAAGATTATTATTTGCGAGATTACTTTTTCCAACGTACTTCTTTGATGTATATGAAATGATTGTAGAGGGGAAATTAAAAGAGGAGGACATTTTGCCTTTTATATCAAAAGCAAAGCAATATGAAGAGTTTCTAATTGAATTTCATGACTATATAGACAGTGAAAAACTTATGCCTAAAGTAGAATGGTTAAATAAAAAGAATAGTCATTAACTATTCTTCATTTACACTTACAACTTTAATTACTTCTGGTATTTCAAAAGTGAGTGCTTCCTCAACCATGCTTTCTAAAGTCATATCAGCAAGGGCACAATGACGACAAGCTCCTAATAATTTGACATATACAATGCCGTCTTCAAAACGTACAAACTCAACATCCCCACCATCACTCATAAGAAAAGGCCTAATTGTATTTAAAACTTCTTTTATTTTATTTTCCAATTCCATTCTTTCACCTCTATATTAATTATACATATATTTACATTGGTGGTAAAGGTGATTTGGGAAATATTTTATTTAGTGTTATAATTCCTATGAGGTGTAGGTGTGACTAAATATAAAAAAGGTAAAATTGTTAAAGGCAGCATTACGGGAATTGAAAAATATGGTATTTTTGTTAATTTGGACAATTATTATAGTGGTTTGATACATATATCTGAAATATCGAATAACTTTGTTAAAGATGTGAATAATTATGTTGAAATGGGTGAAACGATATATGTTAAAGTGATAGATGTTGATGAGGATGCAAACCAAGTCAAATTATCTATTAAAGATTTTGATTATCGTATTAAGAAGCCTGGAAACGATGTTTCTACTATAAAAGAGGTTGGAACAGGTTTTGTTGCATTAAAAGAAAAAAGGAGCGTATGGATAGACGAAAAGTTAAGGGAACTTACATAAAATGTCCTTTTTCTTATTGACAATCCTTGCTATACAATGATATATTAGTACATGTCAATTAGTATTTGGATCCTTAGCTCAGTTGGTTAGAGCACCTGCCTTACAAGCAGGGGGTCGTAGGTTCGAGTCCTACAGGGTCCACCATATGCCGAAATAGCTCAATTGGTAGAGCAACTGACTTGTAATCAGTAGGTTGTGGGTTCAAGTCCTATTTTCGGCACCATATGGAGAGATAGCGAAGAGGCTAAACGCGACAGACTGTAAATCTGTTCCTTCGGGTTCGGTGGTTCGAATCCACCTCTCTCCACCATTTGATATAATGCCTCGTAGCCAAGTGGTAAGGCATCAGACTTTGACTCTGACATGCGCTAGTTCGAATCTAGCCGAGGCAGCCATTTTATATTTGTCCTGTTAGCTCAGTAGGTAGAGCATTTGACTTTTAATCAAAGGGTCATGCGTTCGAATCGCATACAGGACACCAAATATGCTTGTGTGGCGGAATAGGTAGACGCACAGGACTTAAAATCCTGCGAGATTCAACCCTCGTGCCGGTTCAATTCCGGCCACAAGCACCATAAATATGGAGGAATACCCAAGTCTGGCTGAAGGGATCGGTCTTGAAAACCGGCAGGTCACGCGAGTGGCGCAGGGGTTCGAATCCCTTTTCCTCCGCCAATTTATATTGAATTTGACATATTTAAACTTGTCAAAACATAAAATATATGGTAATATTAAAAAGCGAACTGAAGAAGTTAATATCGTGGGGTGGAGCAGCTGGTAGCTCGTCGGGCTCATAACCCGAAGGTCGTAGGTTCAAATCCTGCCCCCACAACCAAAATTAAATTAAAAGATTGTAGTAGTTTCAATCTTTTTTTATCTAATGTATAAATATAATTATTTCAATTAGTAATAAAAGCTAATCGAATAATTATAAGTGCTTAACAAAAAGTTAAATGCTCAACTAAAAAGTAGTCGTAATTTGTGATGAAGTTTAGTTGGGCTTTTTTTATTAATTTGAAGGAGTGAGCAATATGCCATATAGTAACGCTTATCCATCACATATTCGTTATTCAGACAAGGAAATAGTAAAAATTTATGAGTCTTTGCCTTATTTAACAGATGAGGAAGCTCATATGGTTAGAAATAAGTTAATTGAGAATAATTTGAGATTAGTATGCCACATTGCCGCAAGGTTTTCATGCACGTCATTTGCCGAACTTCAAGATTTACTTTCAATCGGTAACATCGGATTAATAAAAGCCATAAACGCTTATGATCATACAAGGGGCATTAAATTGGCAACATATGCTTCAAGGTGTATCACAAACGAAATATTAATGTACTTTAGAGCGAATAAAAAACATTTCGGGGTGGCTTCTCTTGAAGAAATCATTTGGTATGATGACAGAAAAGATGGCGATATCGAACTCGGAGAAGTAACAGGCACTGATCCAGATGTTACAGAAAGAAGCATTATACATAAAGCAGTAATAAGTGTTTTGATGGAAACTATTAATGAGCTTTCTGATAGAGACAAAAGATTGTTGGAATTAAAGTTTGGTCTAAACCGAGACAAACCTGCTACTCAAGCTCAAATCGCGGAGGAATTGGGATTATCGCAATCATATGTATCGCGTATGCAGAGAAAAGTTTTATCTAACCTGCGAAAGAAAGTATCACCTAAGATTTGTGATTAAGATTATAAATTGTTATCTTTAAATATATTGTATATTTCTAAGATATTTTTATGATTTAAAAAGAAATTATTTAATGTTTCAAGTGCTTTAACTGTTTTATTATCGATAATATGTTCTATCAATTCAGTTTGAATTAAGATATTTTCTTTGCACCCTATTAAATCTAGGAACTTTTCAATTGTTATATGCCTTTTTAGGAGATGAGAACCTAGTTTCTTTCCTTTACTTGTTAAAGTGACTACACCATATTTTTCATAATTGACTAATTCTAAAGCACCTAGCTTTTGAATCATTTTTGTAACAGACGAACTTTTAACGTTTAATAGTTTAGCAAGTTGATTAACGCGAATAAAATCTTCATCTAAACTATTTCGATAAATCATTTCAATATAATCCTCCATAGCGGGGGTTATTTTTTTTTGACTATTTTGGAGTTCGTAACCTCGTACAGTATGAAACTTGTTTTTCATTTACTCACCGTCCATTTTTTCTTCAATACAGTTTATGTTTTTTTTGTCACCAACATGATATATCTTCATATTTTAGTATAGAGAAAGTTTTTTTCACTAGGCTAAAATGGAAAGGATTGAGGAGATGACTAGTGATACTATGCCATTGACGTCCCTATTAGAAATGGAAAGAGGAAAAGTAAAACAAATATTAATTGATGGCCCAATAAGAAGAAGGTTGATGGATTTAGGATTAATCAATGGAACTATAGTTGAAGTTTTACAAAAGAGCCCTCTTGGTGATCCTATTGCATATTTAATTAGAGGGGCTGTTATTGCGCTCCGACAAGAAGTTTCATCGATGATTATAATAGAAAAAGTTTAAGGGGAATTAAATATGAAAAATGATAAATTGATAATGAATAATGTTTTAGACAGTGATGATCAATATGACAGTAAAGAGCAGAATGTTAAAATCATTGCTTTAGCTGGTAATCCTAATGTTGGGAAGAGTACTGTTTTTAATAAATTGACTGGCTTAAATCAGCATACTGGTAATTGGCCAGGTAAGACCGTTTCGCTTGCGAGAGGTGAATATAATTATAGGGGTAACAAATTTATAGTAGTTGATTTACCGGGAACCTATTCATTGATGGCAAATTCAGTTGAAGAAGAAGTTGCTAGAGATTTTATATGTTTTGGCAATCCTGATGTAACAGTTATTGTAGTTGATGCAACATGTTTGGAAAGGAATCTAAATCTTGTACTTTAAACATTAGAAATAACTTCTAATGTTGTTTTGTGTGTTAATTTAATGGATGAAGCGAAAAGAAAAGGGATAAATATTAATTTACTTCAGTTATCAGACTATTTAGGGGTACCTGTTATAGGTACGAGTGCTAATAAAGCTGAGGGATTGGATGATTTAACTGAATCAATTTATGAATTAATCAACCGACCAAAATCAACTAAAACTATATGTATAAATTACGGTGATGCAATAGAGGATGCTATAAATGAAGTGGATGAATTACTCCACTCAAAGATAAAAATTAAAGATATTAATCTGAGATGGTTAGCGTTAAAGCTTCTTGATAATAATAAAAGTTTGCTCGATGCTGTAAATAAGTATCTTCATTTGGATTTGATCAATAATAGAGAAATTGCCGAGGGAGTAATTCAGATTAAATCACATTTATATAAAGATGGCTTCAATGAAAATAAACTTCGTGATAGTATTGTTTCTTGCATAGTAAATGAATCCGAGAGGATTAGTAAGGAAGTTTTATCTTATCAGAGTACTAAATATAATGTGACTGATCGCAAGATTGATAAATATCTTACATCAAAGTTATTTGGCATTCCAATCATGATTGGGTTATTGGGGTTGGTTATGTATTTAACTTTAATAGGTGCTAACATTCCATCTAAGTTTTTAGCTGATGCTTTGTTTTGGCTTGAAGATCGGTTAACTGATTTTTTTGTTTGGGCCAATGCTCCTAAGTGGCTTTATGGCGCACTCGTTTTAGGGGTCTATCGAACATTAGCATGGGTTGTATCGGTTATGTTGCCGCCGATGGCTATTTTCTTTCCTTTGTTTACTATTCTTGAAGATTTAGGTTATTTACCAAGAGTGGCTTTTAATCTTGATAAGCTTTTTAAAAAATCATGTGCTTGTGGCAAACAGGCTCTAACGATGTGTATGGGCTTTGGTTGTAACGCTGCCGGGGTGGTCGGTTGTAGAATAATCGATTCCCCAAGGGAAAGGTTAATCGCAATCATTACTAATAATTTTGTTCCTTGTAATGGCCGTTTTCCTACGTTAATTGCAATTATAACAATGTTTTTTGTTGGTATGATTTCTTCTTTCTGGCAACCTTTGCTATCTACCATTTTATTGACAGGGGTTATCATTCTAGGAGTTATTATGACTTTGCTTATATCAAAATTACTATCTATGACTATTCTAAAAGGGATTCCATCTACTTATACTTTAGAATTACCTTCCTATAGAAAACCACAAGTTGGTCGAGTTATTGTTAGATCGATTCTTGATAGAACGCTGTTTGTTTTAGGACGTGCGGTTGCTGTTGCGGCTCCAGCAGGCTTAATAATATGGATTATAGCAAACACTAATATTGGTGGAACAAGTCTTTTAACTCACTGTGCTAATTTTCTTTATCCATTCGCTCACCTCATAGGCTTAGATGGTTATATTTTGATGGCTTTTATTTTGGGCTTTCCAGCTAACGAGATAGTCATTCCTATTATTATTATGAGCTATATGTCGACCGGTAATATACTTGAATTGGATAGCTTAGTAGAATTAAAAACCTTATTAGTTAATAATGGTTGGACCTGGGTCACAGCTGTCTGCGTTATGCTATTTTCACTAATGCATTGGCCATGCGGAACTACTTGCTGGACTATAAAAAAAGAAACACAAAGTCTAAAGTGGACATTAATTTCCTTTGTCGTACCTACTATAATGGGAATAATTAGTTGCTTTACCGTGGCAAGCTTAATGCGTTTATTGTTAAATATTTAATAAACATTAAAAAGAAAATTTACATTTATTTACTATTTAAAGATTACTCACGATTATATGATATAATTAGATTATTCAAGTAAGTCAAATAAATATCTGAATTAAGAAGTGAGGATTTATTAATGTTGAATAGTTTTTTATATTTTTTTCTTTTGTTTATAATTTATTCTTTTATAGGATGGATTATTGAAATGATTGCTACCTTTGTAGGGACTAAAAAATTAATTAATAGGGGGTTTTTAATTGGGCCATATTGTCCAATATATGGTTTTGGAGCCTTAATCATGTTGTATATATTATCTAGTAGTAAGAACAACATCGTTTATCTTTATGTTATGTTTGTGGTTTATGCAAGTCTTTTAGAATACATTACAAGTTATTTAATGGAAAAATTATTTAACGCTAGATGGTGGGACTATTCTAAAGACAAATATAATTTAAATGGTCGAATCTGTTTATCTAATTCATTAGCTTTTGGTATTTTAGGCATCGTCTTGGGATATATTATTAATCCTTTTGTTGTCAAGACGTTAAATATGCTATCACCAAATACCATGAATTGGATTGCTATACTTCTTTTTATTATATTCGCTTTGGATTTTCTTATTACGTTTAATATTGTCTCAAGGATTCGGAAAAACATAATTTTAATTAACAAGGATATGACGGAGGATATTAATAAGCAAATATCAAAATTTATTGCAACAAATCATATTTTTAAGGCGTTTCCATTATTAAAACAAAAAATTGATAAAATTAAAAGATAATGCATTTGTTCTAAAGAACAAATCGGTTTAATAAATATTAATTAATATTTATCTCAGCTTTTATAAAAGTTGTCAAATAAGTGGCAACTTTTATAAATATATTAGACAATTATATGAATTAAATATATACTTTAATTATAGATATTAATGAGGTGTGGAATGAAGAAGAAGTACAGAAAAATAAAATTTTTGTTTGTTATAGTCTTATTAATTGTAATTGCTTATTTTACTTATGCTATTTTTGAAAATAAGGTTTCAATATTTAATAGAGAACCAACAGGAAATGAACAGCAAGAGATAGAACTAGAGGAAGAACCTGAACCACCAGCACCTAAACTACAAATAATAGATATGGATTCAAAAACGAGACCAATTGCTATAATGGTAGATAATGAGCCTGGGGCATGGCCGCAAGCGGGTCTTCAAGATGCGTATTTAATTTATGAAATAATTGTCGAGGGTGGTATAACTAGAATGCTAGCCTTATATAAGGATGCTGATACTAGTAAGATAGGTCCGGTTAGAAGCGCACGCCACTATTTTTTAGATTACGCTTTGGAAAATGATGCTGTATATACTCATTTTGGTTTTAGCCCGCAAGCAGAGAGAGATATTAGATTGTTACACGTTAATAATATTAGCGGAACGCAAGCTGATGGTAATGCTTTCTGGAGGGATACTCGTATAAAGGGATGGCAAAATGTCTTTACCCAAATAAGTAGTTTAACTAATAAAGCTACAGCAAAAAAATATAGGACAACAAGTGATGTCACACCATTGTTGAATTACTCAATTGAGGAGGTTGATTATTCTACTGATCTAGATGCCAAAGTTGCTAATAATATCCGTATAGATTATTCCTGGGCTCATTATGTCACCTATGAATATGATCCAGAAGCTAAAACATATAAGAGGTTTATGAGGGGAAAAGCCCATGTTGATAGAGAAACGGGCAATCAATATACATTTAAAAATATAATTGTTTACAAAGCAAGAAATTATCCTCTAAATGATGGATCTGGCAAGAATAGACAAGGGCTAGACAATCTTGGAAATGGCGATGGTTACTATATAACTAATGGTAGTGCTGTACCAATAAAATGGGGAAAAACCTCTAGAAAAAATAAAACAGTATATAAAAGTTTAGATGGTGAAGAAATAAAAATCAATGATGGAAATACATTTATTCAAATACAACCATTAACTGGAGCTTTAACGATTGAATAGAACTATCTATTTAGTTCTTTTCATTTAACAGCATAATAATTATACTGTTATTAGTTGCATATATTTAAAACGAATACTAATTAAAAACAAAACTGAGGAGTATATATATGAATTTTATAAAACGAATACTAGCTGGTATTATTATAGGCGGTGGAATGGTATTACCTGGGGTTAGTGGTGGCGTTTTAGCGGTTATTTTAGGAATATATGAATCATTACTTGATTCCATCTCTAACTTTCTTAAAGACGCTAAAAAACATTCTCTTTTCTTAGGACCAATTATTATGGGGGTTGTAATAGGTGTTTTCCTCTTTGGCAAAGTTTTATTCTTTGTTTTTGATAATCATCCAATGGAAGCTAAATACACCTTTATTGGTTTGATTTTAGGAGGAATCCCGGCTTTATTCAAGGAAGTAAAAACAAAGGGCAACAGAAAACTAAATATCCCGATTTTTGTTATAACATTTATTATTTCAATTGCTTTGTTTGTGCTGGGAAAAGGCAGCTTGGATATTGATTTTGCATCTAAAATCAACAGTGGTCCGATAGCATTTATCTTATTATTTGCAACCGGTTTTATTTTTATAGCAGGTAAAATAATACCAGGAATAAGTAGTTCATTTATGTTAATGTTGATTGGTATGTATCAATTCCTATTAAATATATTAAATAATCCGTTAAGACTTACACACAATGAATATTTACAAATTATACCATTTGTATTGGGAATTATCATAGGTGCTGTTTGTTTAGTAAAGCTTATACAAAGTTTGATTAAACATCATTTTTCAATAACTTATAGTGCGATAATTGGTTTTGTGATAGGTTCAATATCAGCTATTTATCCAGGGTTTAGTTTTGATCTAAAAGGAATAATGTGTCTTGCATTAGCAATTATATCTTTTGTTGTCATTTATAAATTCACTCTCACTACCCAAAAAGAGCCTAAACATTGTCAAAGGTATTGACAATATAGCATCATATTTAGTATACTTAAAAGGCCAATTAGGCGTTTTTTGGTTCCATAGTGTAGTGGTTAACACGTCTGCCTGTCACGCAGAAGATCGCGGGTTCGAGTCCCGTTGGAACCGCCATTTGTGGCTCTGTAGCTCAGTCGGTAGAGCAGAGGACTGAAAATCCTCGTGTCGTTGGTTCGATTCCAATCGGAGCCACCATAATAAAATAAACGCTCAATAGTATTTGCGCCCGTAGCTCAATTGGATAGAGCGTTTGACTACGGATCAAAAGGTTATGGGTTCAACTCCTATCGGGCGCGCCATTTCGGGAAATAGCACAACTTGGCAGTGCGCCTGGTTTGGCACCAGGAGGTTGCAGGTTCCAATCCTGTTTTCCCGACCATTGTGAATTTGAATAAGTAGGAGAATCTACTTATTTTTTGTTATAATAGGTGTAGATGATAAAATGATGTTTGAAAGAATAAAAAATGATCCATATATTTATGATTGTTACAAGGGAGCAGATAATCCTAATAGTAAAGAGGGATTTTGGGTGTACCATGGTTTAAAACATGTCAATAATGTAGTTGAAATGGTTGAAAAAATTTTAATTCAATTAGAATATGATAACGAGTATATTGAAAATGCTAAAATTGCAGCTTTACTACATGATATGGGTTATGGTGGAATAAAAAAAGATCATGAAATAAGAAGTTGTGAAATGGTTAAAAAGCATTTTGAAGGAAATAACATTGAGTTAAAATATAAAAATGAAATATTAGATGCAATAAAAGCTCATCGAGAAGGTTTTGAAAGTGATAATGTAATGGCTTTGGTTTTGATATTAGCAGATAAAATTGATATTAAAAAAACCAGATTAGCTCCAGATGGCTATAAAGTTGAAGGCTTAAATCAGTACCAATATATTGAAGATATAAGAATATTAAAAAATGATAATAATTTGAGAGTGCAATTTATAATAAATAAAAATTGTAACAAAGAAAAGTTAGAAGAATGGTATTTTACTGCCAAAGTGTTCAATGCTATAAAAAGTTTTGCTAATCGTTTCAATTTTGGTTTAAAAATATTATGGAATGATGAGGAATGGACATAAAAAATAAAAGCTGAAACAATAATTTGGGAATCCTTATTTTATAAGGCTTTTATAATAAAATGATATTTATATTCCGTAAAACTTAAATTGTTATTAATTTCCTCTTATTTGATGTTTTTTAACAACTACTTTTTTGATAAATAATATTATGAAAGGAGGAAAATTGATAAATGCCATAAATGGTGTATATTGAAAAAGGGGAAATTGACGATTGCATAGATAAAATTACTGTTGATAAGTTGATAATATTGCAGGTTGTTGCTTCTGATTTAAATAATCTTTATGAAGAATATGGTGTAATAGAAGAAGTGCTAGATTATATTTATAGTGAAACAAATGTGTTGTTAGAATTGTATGAAAAACAGGGAGTACTATATGGAATAATTAGTAGAAGAAATGGCAAAAATCTCCGCCAACATATTAACCTATGGTTTTTAATTAAA
>JAQVZV010000136.1 GCA_028708005.1 Bacilli bacterium | reverse complement strand
ATCCTTCAGTAATTCATATTATGAATTAAATAAGAAATATTATGGTAATGACATTGTGTCAGATGAAGAAATTAGATATGAATGGATGCGAATTCCACACTTTTATTATCAATTTTATGTTTATCAATATGCAACCGGCTTAACAGCTGCTTTCTATATTGCTAGGGATTTATATGAAGGTAAACCTGGAATGCGTGAAAAGTATTTAAACTTCTTAGCTAGTGGAAGTAGTGATTATCCATTAGCATTACTAAAAAAATTAGGAATTAATATGACTAGTGAAGAACCTATGAATCGTATTCTGGAATACTTTGGAGAGCAGATTGATGAATTTAATAGATTAATCAATGAAAAATAAGTATTAAATCAATACTTATTTTTTAAATTCGAGTAATTTTTTGACAATCTTTAATTGTTTTAAAGTATAGTATAAATGTTTATTAATAACTAAATCAAATTCGCCAATGTATTCTACAATATTACTATTGAATCCTTTTTTAAATTCATATAAGCCATAGTAAGGATTGTTTTTATTAAAATCGCCTGTAATGCCATTATGATGGGCATATAAGAAACCTTTCCTAGCATGTTCATTTATGATTACCCATTTTAATAAGTGGTTAGGGCAGAATGATTTAAATTTAGGATTATATCCGTCAATAAGGAAAAACACTTCGCGATTATATCTTATAACAGCAGATGTTGCAATAACTATACCGTTAGGATATACTCTAAACAAATTATTAGCATTAATAACTTGGTTTTTGTAAACATTCAATAATTTATCAGAATTCATTTTCAAGTTTATATAATGATTGTTATTTTCGGTGTTTTCTTGAACTAGATTTGTTAAATCAGTATTGATTTGTAATTCGGCCTCATAAAAATCTTTGCTAGTTTTAATATATACCGAAGGATCTAATTTGGCAAAATAGATATCAAACATATCATTCTTCGAAAATATTTCATAATAATCATAGTAATAATTGATTTTCCGGGAATGCTTTTTATTAAGCAGGCTATAGAATAATTTTAAATCATCTTTATTCCCTTTGTAAACAGTGACTCCTCGTTTATAACTCCGTCTTATTTTATTTCTGATCTGTTTGTTGAGTAATCTAAACAGTTTGTCAGATGAAGCTTCTAACTTAGTAATAGCATTCCATCTGGGTTTTAGACTTTCAAAATATAGATTAAAGCCACAGTGTTCATAATTCAATTTTTTTAGCAACTTTATAATATCCTTGTTATTGGCCCCCCCTATAATAGGTTTACCATCCGCATCCCTTTCGATGTGAATAACATAGGGATCAATTTTCACATATATATAGCCTAAATGTTGTAGATATTGTTTAAGTAAACGAGTGAACGCTATAACTAAATTAAAATCATTAAAGTCAATTAAAAATCCTCGTGGTGCGTATCCTGATTTAAAACGCCCCAGTTTCTTTTGGGTTAAAATAAGAGATGCTCCCACTAATTTATTTTCATCATTTAATAGCCCAACATAAACATCCTCAAAACCGTGTCGACTCATTAGCGTTCCATATTGGCTAGTTTGATAGAAGTTATAATTTTGATGAGTTGAAGCAAATTGGTCAAATTCTTCTTTTGTTAATTGTATTATTTGCATATACATCATTCCTATACATTGCTATTATACCAAAGAAAGTATCAAAAATAAACAACAACAGTTTGACATTTTTTTGAGTGTGGTCGTTAACAAAACAATTTAAATATAGTATACTAAGATTAGTAGAGGATGGATAGGATGAGCAATAAAGAAAAAGTTTTCGTTTTAGGGATGGCGAGAAGTGGCTATGAAGCTGCAAAGTTTTTAGCTAGCAAGGGATATGATGTTGTTATTAATGATGCTAAGGCTGAGCAAAATGCTGATCAAATAGCAGAACTTAAGGTGATGGGCGTTGAAGTAATATTAGGGGATCATCCTGACGGTTTATTTGATAATTCGTATGCTATGATTGTAAAGAATCCTGGTATTAGAAATGACCATAAATATATTTTAAAGGCTAAAGAATTAGATATACCAGTTATTAATGAATTGGAATTGGGCTTCCGTTATTTTCCAAGTGGCGTGACTATAATTGGCGTTACCGGAACAAATGGCAAAACGACAACCACTACGATAATTTACGAGATGTTAAAATCGGCCGAAAAGCCTGTTTATTTAATGGGAAATATAGGTTATCCGGTGTGTTCTTTTGTACCAACATTAAAAGCTGGCGCTATCTTGGTTATGGAAGTATCTGATCATCAATTATGTAATGTTGTAGATTTTAAGACAAATATATCTGTGTTAACCAATATATCTGAGGCACATCTTGATTTTCATGATTCATATGAAACATATAAAAATATAAAAAAGAGAATTTTTAAGCATCATACTAAAAATGATATAGCCATTTTAAATTTAGATGACGATGAGTCACTTAATATAGCAACTGATATTTTATCTACCAAAAAATATTTTTCGAGCTTAAAAAACAATAGTTCAGGTTGCTGTATAATTGATAGTAATATCTATTGGAATAATCAAAAAATAATAAGTCTAAATGATATAAAAATAAAAGGAAGACATAACTATG
>JAQVZV010000015.1 GCA_028708005.1 Bacilli bacterium | reverse complement strand
GGGTCGTCAAACTAATTTATATAATATTGTAATTGATGAAGACGAATATCAAGTTAAAGAAGTTTTTACTGCTAGACACAAAAGCGAAAATCGCTCTGAAGTTGACAGAAATAATTATTATTACGAAATATCTAATGACAATACAATATTATTTTCTTTTAAAATTGTAGGTAATTATGTTGGTGTAACCAAATTTTTAAAAGACTTAATAATATATAAAGGGACAAATTATATTTGTATGTACCCTATTTTTAAGGATGAAGCGGAACCAATGGATGTAATTTGTAATAATCAAGGTAAACTTTATTTATATGGTGCTTTAAAGGGGCAAAAAGCAGATCTTGATGCATATGTATTATCCTTAAAAGCGTCAGGTTATCATCATCCATCTTGGGACGCTCCTAATTTGGGAACCAAACCAATTGATAATTTTCACCTATATATTAATAATATAACTAGTGATCAAAATTTAGTGGTATGGCAATATAAAGGATTTCATCGAATTACTGATCGAGGGGAAAAGTTTTTCACCCTTATTTCAAAAGATAAATATGAGCCAGTACTTACAACAATGGTAAATCAATACTATGTTATACCTGATTATGCAGATAGTTATAAATTCACTAGGATGTTTATCACTAACCTTATTTCTGGCTCAATGGATACATTAAATCTAGGAACATCTATCGCTTATGATTCGTTTATTCAAGGGGTTGTTGATAACAAGATATATTTAATAGACCGTAATAATAAGCGTCAATATACTATTGATATTTATAAAAAGGAAACTGAAGTAACTGGTGATGAAAATAATGATACTAAATACTATAATAATGGGAAATGGGAAAAAAGGACTATTTACGAAGTAATCGATAATAATCTAGTATTTGATGTTGAACAAGATATACCTAACAACTTAAAAGCCTTAAAACCTATGTATGTTGATGCTGTTGGAGGCGAAACTGATGGTTACTATTATCTTTATATAAAAGAAAATAACAATATAAGTATTTATCGAGTAGACAAACAAAATACTAATATTATGACGTTATTATTTAAGATTAATGCTGTTAAGAATATTAGATATGCTTCAGATGATATTTATTTTATAAGTAATGATACATTATATATGTATCGTAGTAGTTTGGGGTTAAAACCATTAATTAAGTATAGTGAATTTATCTTCAACAAGAGCAATCTATATAATGTGTATGTAAATAAATAAGCAACAGGAGGGGTTAATGTGATACTTAGAAAACCATATGCCTTACTCATAAAGCATTTTAAAAAAATACATTTTGTTTTATCACTTCTTATGATTTATGTTGCTTATGAATCAAATCATATTCTAAGCTTCTTTAGAAAGTATATTAGCACAGGTGCTTTTACACGTACCTCTTTTTCGCTTTCATCAAGATATATAAATATTTATATGTTTTCAGCTGCCATTATTATTGCAATAATAGCATTAATTATATATATATTAATGCGTCAAAAAAAGAAACCAACGTTAATATATCTAATCATTATTGGCTTTTATCTTGGCTTAGTTATCTTCTTTTTCTATATTTATAATATTTTAGGAGTTATAGAAATATCGCCAATTAGTCCACGAAGCGTTAGAGTGATACGAGATATTGTGACTGTTATTTATTATTCACAGTATGCTCTTATTTTGGTAATGGGAACAAGGGCTGTTGGTTTTGATATTAAAAAATTTAACTTTGGTGAAGATTTAGCAGAACTTGAAATAGATGTATCAGATAATGAAGAATTTGAATTAACAGTTGGTATTGATCCTAATAAAATAGGAAGACGTCTAAGAAGAGGGCGTCGAGAAATAAAATACTTCATTATAGAAAATAAGTTTGTTTTAACACTGATATCGCTTATTGCAATAACGTCATTGAGTATCATCTTTTTCTTAGATAAAAAAGTATATAACAAACTGTATACCCAATCAGAGCCATTTAAAGCTGGTTATTTCATAAATATGATCAATAGTTGCAATTATACTAATATAAATCAAAGGGGTGTTCCAATCGCACCTGAGGGCAAAGCTTTTGTTATTACTGAAGTACTTTTTCATAACAAATATTTTTATCCACAACAACTTAGTTTAGATAATATCAATTTAGTATATGGTAGTAGTATATATAGTCCTATTATAACTCGTTATCAATCATTTGTTGATTTAGGAATAGGCTATACTAATCAAACAATAGAACCTGATAAAACAGGCGCATATATCTTTGTTTTTGAAATTGATGAAGGAATCGATTTAAATAATTTAATGTTTAGATATAGAGAAAGCCTAAAAATTAGTTCAACCAGGTTAGAAGCCAAATACAAGATGATTAGATTAAAATGTGCAATAACTAATGAAATAAACAAAGTTAAAGAAGCAAATATAGGCGAAGAGTTAACATTCATTCCTTCTCCGTTAGGTAATTCAAAATTAAAAATAAAAGATGTTAAAATGGAAAAATCATTTAATTATGAATCTACCCACTGTGTTAGTGGAGAATGTTATACCCAAAGTAATATTTTAACGCTTCAATACACTACTGTTAACAAGATGTTGATGAAATTATCATTTGATTATACAAAAGATTCAAATATTAATTTGATTAATGTTAATAGGTTAGAAGATGTTATTCAATCATATGGTTTCCTTCGTTATAATTATGGAGGTAAAACTTATAGTGCAGAACTTATTAATAAGACCCCAGGTAATTATAAAGGGAAAGATTTGTACTACCAAGTTTCTGATAATGTAAAAAAAGCAACGAAGGTAGACTTAGTAATTCGTATTAGAGATAAAGAATATATATATAAACTGAAATAAATAGATTTATTAAATCTCTTTATTTTTTATAATAATACCACAAGCAATTTTGTCTACAGCATTTGCTTTCGGTTGTATTCGGTAATCGTCTGGATGCATACGAATAATAACAGCTTTTCGACAACCTCGTTTGGTTTAAATCTGTGGTGTAAACGTCATATAAGCGTAATCATCATTCAAAATAGCCACGGCAGATCTCTTGCGTGAAAAGCATGCGGTTTATCGCGAGACTGTAATGACCCTTAGCATTTCCAAACTTATTATTAAAGTTTCTCCATTTTGTTCCTTCATGGATATGGAAGGCGAAAGGTCCTACGGGATGGTCGTTATTTAAAAAGGGTTTTGCAGGGAGAATATTAGCAACTTCTGCATTAACGTGAGTTCCTTCTAACCATGGATGTAAATCGCTTTTCCATCAAGATTTGGTGCTAAAAAGTTGCCTGATAATAGGCACTTGCATATAATCCCCCTTTTATATTATACATTGACAAAATAAAGAAACAATTTATTTTAGTTGACAAAAATTTAATACAATGGTATTATGTGTTTGAATAACACATAATATGTAATAGGAGATATCATGGATGTAACAAATAAAAAATATAGTAATCAAGGAATTCATGCCATAGCAGCCATTTTTACTATTGAAAATGATGGTTTGAGCGCATTGTTAATCAAACGTAAGAAAGAACCGTATAAAGGAAAGTGGATATTAACTGGTGGAGCTGTTTACAATGACGAAACTGTAGAAGAAGGACTCGCTAGAGAGATATATGAAAAAACAGGACTTAAAGATCTTTATTATGAACAATTCGGGGTGTTTAGTAATCCAAACAGATCACCTTTAATGAGAATGGTTGCCATTGCTTATATAGCTTTGATTGATATTCAGAAAGTCAAAATTTTAAAAGAAACGTCACATACTCAAAATGCTGAATGGTTTAACATTAATGAAATTCCAAAATTGGGATATGACCATGAAAAAATATTAAATGAGGGCTTAGCCCATTTAAAAAAAATTATATTAAAATCAAATATAGTAAAGGTATTATTACCGGATAAATTTACAATGCCACAATTGCAAAAGATATACGAAACATTATTAAACAATAAATATGATCGTAGGAATTTTAGAAAGAAGTTACTAAGTCTGGGTTTATTAGAAGAAACTGAGGATGATGGCATAAGAAAAGTAGGTAAGCCCGCTAAATACTACCGCTTTAAACAGGACATTGTAGAAAAAAGCATATTTTAGGAAATAAATGCACTTAAGTGCATTTAAAAAATAATAAAATATGTGTATTAAATACACCAAAGGAGGAACGATGATATATTTATTACGACATGGGGAAGATGATGAACAATTTATTGGTGGCTGGAGTGATGTTGATTTAACACCAGTAGGTATTAAACAAGTTAAAGATATAGTTGCTTTTATAAAAAAAAAGAAATTAAATATCACTAAGATATATTCAAGCGACTTAAAAAGAACTATTAGGACGACTGAAATAATTTCCAAAGAATTAGGTATTGTTTATCATCATACGCCATTATTAAGGGAGTTAAATAAAGGCACTTTAACGGGTATGAAAATAAAAGCAGCAAAAGAAAAATATCCTCAATACTTTCAAACAATGGATATTAACACTCGGTATCCTAATGGCGAATCAATGTTAGATTTATACCATAGAATTAAAAGTTCGTTAGATACTACTGTAATAGAAGATAATACATTAATTATAACGCATCGTGGTGTGATCAATATGATTTATTATATATTAAATCATATGTCACCTGATATGAATAAGGATAGGTTTGGCGTTACACATGCATCACTTCATGAAATGGATATTAAGAAACAGGAAATTAAACGTATTGCTGTTCCGCAAATAGATGTATGTAGAAAATAAGAAACGGGGGTGTTGATATTAAGAAACCATTTATAACCTTGATGTTATTACACATAATTATTTAAATTAATAAGAGTTGATAATTATGCGTAATTGCAGATGTTACTAATTAACCGCGTTATACAACAAGATGGTTGGCATATCATGGTCAGCAAGAATATGATTTAATACTCGAAATATGTAAAATTAAAAATAAGTTGATTAGAAAGTGAGGATTTAAAAATAAGAAATTTACAAAACGTAATACTTGAAATAACAACGGAATGTAATTTTAATTGTAGACACTGCTGTAATGATTCAGGTATGAAACGAGAAGATAATTTAACAAAAATGGAAATATACAATATTATTGATCAATTACAAATGTTGTCGGTTAAAAGATTAGGTATCACAGGGGGCGAACCTTTATGTGATAAAAATCTATTCGATTATTTAAAATATGCACAAAAAAAAATACCCACCATTGTTTTAGCAACAAATGGGTACTTAATGGAGCAGAATGTAATTACCAAATTAAAATCTTATAACGTTAATAAAGTAACAGTATCACTCGATGGAACGAAGGAATTTCACGATTCATTTAGAGGCAGGAAAGGAGCTTTTGAACATGCTATCAAGGCGATTAAATTAATGGTAGATGCGGGAATGGAAGTGAAGGTCAGATCAGTTATAACTAAATATAATGCTAAAAACATTTTAAATTTGATGGACATTACAAATGGATTTAGAATTAAAAGACATGAAATGCTTCCTGTATGTCCAATGGGTAGAACCAACAAAGAAATGGTGCTAACTTCTGAAGAATACAAACAGTTTTTAATACAAGCTATAGCTAAAATAAAATCCTTTAATCCCCCTAATATTGTTTTTCAATTAAAACCTGTTTTCCATCAGGATGATTTATTTAAAGCTGTGAATGATGATTGTCGAGAAAAAAGTTTAACATATAATTGTGATGCTTTCGATACATCAATGGAGATAGGTTCTAATGGTGAAGTGTATGGTTGTTCTTTTGTTAGGATCCCAGTGTCTAATATAAGGGAACAAGGTATAAGTTCGATTTGGTATAGTGAAGAAGCCATCAAACTTGGTAATGAAATAATGAACCACAATCAAATAGGCGAGTGTGCAGAATGCGCTGATAATGCAAAGTGTAATGGTGGATGCTATGCCAACAAATTGTATGGAGAAGGGACAGACAAAAAAGATATCTATTGTTTTGTGAAAAGGAGGAAAAACCATGTTCAATAAATTGAAGAAAATTGAGAAAAGAGGTAAAGAGGTATATTTTTTAAACCAGCAGGGATACGTGGTGTCAATTCCATCATCAGACTATGATATTGTAATGAAATATGGAAATAGAAAAAAAATGAGAAATTATATGCCTAAGATAATTAAAGAATTAGCAGATGCCCAAATTTTAATATTTGATAATTATATACCAAATGAAGATAATTTAAACTTTGCTGATGCATTAATAAAATCTAATAATGATAAACCAATATATAAAGCTCCAATAATTTCTCATTTTTCAGTTACTCACGCATGCAATATGAATTGTGCTTATTGTTCGGTCAGAAATATACATAAAGGAAAAAAAGAATTGTCTACAGATGAATGTAAAAAGATAATAGATAAATTAGTAAATTGGGGTGTTTTTCAGATTGGTTTGACAGGTGGAGAGCCGACTGTTAGAAAAGACATTGTTGAATTAGTTAGGTATACTTCAGCTCAGAATGTAGCATGTAATTTAACTACAAATGGGTGGAATGTATCTAAAGAATTGGTAGATCAATTAGTGGAAGCGGGTCTTACGCAAGTACAGCTTTCATTAGATTCCCATATTGAAGAAGTACATGAAAAGTATAGAAAAAAAGGGAGTTTTAAACGTGTTATGAACACTGCTAAAATGTTTAAAGATAAAGGACTAATAGTAGGATTTGACACAGTAGTAACAAATGATAATTTAGATCAAATTGAACCAATGATATTATTTTTAGAAAAAGAGGGATATGATGGATTAACCCTCTTAAAGTTAAAACAAGGTGATTTAAACTTAGAGATTTTTAAAAAGTTGGTTCCTGATTATGAAAGCTACGGTAAAGTGGTAGATAAAATTTGCAAATATAAAGGTGAACTTGATGTAACCCTTGATTGTGGTTCGGTTTGCAATTTATGTATGACTTTAACTGATAAGGAAATTAAGAAATTGCATTCAGCTGGTTGCCCAGCAGGTCATACTTTGATACATATTGATAATGACGGAAACATGTATCCGTGCGCGGGCTTATCTCAAAAGGAATTTAGCTTTGGGAATATATTAAATGAGGATCCATATGTATGTTGGAATAATAATGAAATGTTGAAAAAAATGCGAAATATTAAAAATGTTATTACTGGTAAATGTAAAACGTGTCCTAAATTAGATAATTGCAGAGGTGGGTGTAGGTCTATAAGTTATTCTTTTGGTGATTTATTTAGCAGCGACCAAACATGTGAAATGAAATTGTGACTATTGATAAAAGATGAAGGGAGGGATTATAATGAAAGTTATTGTAAGTAAAATGGCAGCAGGACATTTATCTTATTTTACTCGATTACCTAAAAGGTAATAATTATTAAAAAGAAGTTGGTATTATAAAATACTTACTTCTTTTTTTGTTGTTGCTTGAATATAATTTGGTGGAGGCTATACGTAATATATGGAAAGAGAAGCGATAGCAGTAGGTATTCCAAAAGCATTACTTTATTATAATTATCATGTTTTATGGGAGCATTTTTTTTATGTACTTGGTATTGATCTTGTATATAGTAAAGCATCTGATAAAGAAATATTAGAAAATGGGAAAAGTTATGCCATTGATGAAGCTTGCCTAGCGTTAAAAATGTACTTAGGTCATGTATATTATCTACTTGATAAAGTGGATTATATTTTAGTTCCTCGAATTGTATCTTTAAGAAAACATGAAAAAACTTGTACCAATTTTTATGCCCTGTATGATATTGTAAATAACTTATTTAAGACAAAGATAATCCATTATAATATCGATGCTGATTCACATATAAATGAACGTAAGGCGTTTATTAAGATGGGGAAAGAATTGGGGTTTAGTAGAACCACTTCGGCGTATGCTTATAAGAAGGCAAAACGGGTTGCTAAAAGAAATGCTAGACATCGTTTAATAAAGCAAAGTAAATTATTAGAAAGCCCAAAGATGAAAATTTTATTAGCAGGCCACCCTTATAATCTACATGATAACTTAATAGGAGGACCGATAGTAAATATATTGAATAAACTTGATATTGAAATCATATATAGTGATATTTATGATGATAATGAGGGAAAAGACAAATATAAGAGTATAACACCACATCTATATTGGACATATAATCAGGATATTATCAATGCTATTTTATATTATCAAGATAAGATTGATGGTGTTATTATGGTTACTAGCTTTCCTTGTGGACCAGATTCTCTAACAAATGAAATGTGTATTAGGAAAATCAACAAACCAATTATTAATTTAATAATTGATGAATTAAGTAGCGAGGTTGGCTTGGAAACAAGAATTGAAAGCTTTGTTGATATCATTAAAGCGAGGTTAAATCATGAATAAGAAAATTATAGCATTCCCTCATTTAGCTAACTATCATGTACCAATTGAATACTTATTAAAACACCTTATAGATTGTGAAGTTATGAAAGTTCCGCCTATCACCAAAAGAACGATTGATCTTGGCTCAAAATATAGCCCGGAATTTGTCTGTATGCCATTTAAATATAATTTAGGCAATTTTATTGAAGCTTTAGAACTAGGGGCTAATGTGTTAATGCAGGCTGGTGGTGGCTGTCGTTATGGTTATTATGCTGAAGTTCAAAAACAGATACTAGAGGATTTAGGTTATAATTTTGAATTTTATGCTCTTGTTGAGAGTGATAAAATTGCAATTATGACAATATATAAAGTGCTTAAGTCTTTAAATCCTAAATTAAAAATGTTTAAATATCTTTATTATTTAGCAATTACATTTAAGATGATTCATTATATGGATAAGATAGATGTGTATATAAGAAAGAATATCGGGTTTGAAGTAATTTCCAATAGTTTTGATAATCTACTGAAAGAAATGCTAAAAGAGTTTAGTAAAACTAAAGGATTCTTTCACTTAGCGAAAATATATAGAAAATACTTCCGTTTATTTAGAAAAATTGAGATTAATAAACCTAAAAAGGTATTAAAAATAGGCATAATAGGTGAATTATATGACATAATGGAACCGTTCTCTAATCATAATTTGGAAAAAATGCTAGCTAAAATGAATGTTGAAATAAATAGATATACCAATGTAACTTATTTAGTTATTACAAAACGTTTTAAAATCAAAAAGATGTTAAAAACATGTGGTAAATATTGTAAGTATCCAATTGGGGCTGATGGGATGGACAATGTAGCAAATGCTATAACCTTAGCGCTAGAAGGATATGATGGATTAATTCATATTAAACCATTCGGGTGTACGCCTGAAATTGGAGCTATGCATATTCTAAATAAAGTAAGTGAGGATTATAAAATTCCCATTCTATATTTTACTTTTGATGCTCAGACCTCAATAGAGGGGATAAGAACAAGATTAGAAGCTTTCTATGACATGATCAAAATGAGGAGAAGCAAATGATAAAAGAATGTTATTTAGGTATTGATGTGGGCTCAATTTCAACAAAGGGTGTTATTATTGATAAGAATAATAAGATAATCCATAGTTCATATCTTTGGACAGAGGGAAATCCAATGGAGGCAGTAAAAAGAGTCATAAACAACTTGGAAAATGACTTAGAATGTACAAATATAGCAATAATGGGGGTTGGTGTAACTGGTAGTGCTAGAAGATTAATAGGAAGTATGGTAGGCGCTAATATGGTTAAAAATGAAATTACAGCACATGCTGTTGGAACACTATCAATATTTCCTGATGTAAAAACGATTATTGAAATTGGGGGTCAAGATTCAAAAATAATAATCTTAGAAGATGGCATTGTCAACGATTATGCTATGAATACATTATGTGCAGCAGGAACGGGGGCCTTTTTAACTTCTCAAGGCAAAAGATTAGGCATACCCATAGAAAAGTTTGGGGAGATAGCTCTTAATTCCTCCCAACCAGTTGGTATAGCAGCTAGGTGTACTGTTTTTGCAGAATCTGATTTAGTTCATAAAATGCAGGCAGGTTATAAAAGAGAAGATATTATTGCAGGGTTATGTGATGCTGTTGTTAATAACTATTTAAATAATGTGGCAAGAGGTAAAAAAATAAAACCACCAATTGTATTCCAAGGTGGCGTTAGTAAAAATAAAGGAGTTATAAAATCATTCGAAAGAGCATTAAATGAAAAAATATATGTTGATAAACAAGGACATCTCATGGGGGCTTTAGGAATAGCCATTTTATCCAAAAACAATTCATTGGGAAAATTATTTTCATTCAAAATAACAACCGAGCACTTTGAAACAAAGGGACACACTTGTCCTCGCTGCCCTAATCACTGTGAACTTATAAGTATATATAAAAATAATATGCTTATTGATAAGTGGGGTAATAGATGCGATCGAGGATTGGAATAAAACAGTATCTAAATGATACTGTTATTTATTTCTGTCTTCCGTTCTACCTAGGATGTAATCGGTAGAAGTATTATATATATCGGCTAACTCACATATGATTTCGACAGGTATAGCTCGTTGACCAGTCTCGTAATTTGAGTATACTCGCTGTGAAATCTTTAACTTTTTGCCAATAGCTTCTTGCGTTAAATCATTATCTTCTCTTAAAGCTTTAATTCTTTCTAAATAATGCATGTTGTCACATCCTCAATGCAATTATAAAATAGAACAAAGGGTACTATTGTTATTTAGAACAATATGTGCTAAGATATAAATATAATAAACATCTTGTAAACGGCTTGAATGAAATAATGAACATATGTAGATGACACAATATAAAAAATATGCAATATAGATTGGAGTATGGAATGAGAAGTCGAGGTTTTACTTTAATAGAACTTATAGCAACTATAGTAATTTTAAGTATAATATTAACAATTACAGTGCCTGGCGTAAAAGAAATTATAAATG
>JAQVZV010000135.1 GCA_028708005.1 Bacilli bacterium | reverse complement strand
AATTAACATCAAATACTAATTTGCAAGTGGATAAATGGTATCATATTGTTGTAGTCCATGATAACGTAAAAGAAAGAGTATACTTATATATAAATGGAGCAATAGATGCTTCTGATTCAGTTTTAGATTATTTATTTATGGATAAAAAAGAGTCTTTAAAGATAGGCAGGGGTTTCCCTGATATTGGTGCAGCAGCATCTACCTTTTTTATGGGAAGTATTGATAATTTATCTGTTTATAATAGAGCATGGACAGCAGATGAGGTGAAACTAACATATGATATTGATAGATTAGTTAACAGATAAAAGTGTAATAAGAAATTATTATTCATTTATATAGATTAATATTATTCTTTAAGATATAATAATATTGGTGATACATATGGAGAGATTGCAAAAAGTTATAGCTCAATCTGGTTTCGCGTCTCGTCGTAAGGCGGAAGAGCTAATTGAACAAGGAAAAGTAATGGTTAATGGCCAGATTGTAACAGAACTAGGTATTAAAGTTAATCCTACTGATGATATTATTATTGATGGTATTAAATTGGAAAAAGAAGAAAAAGAATATTATCTTTTTAATAAACCAAGAGGTGTTATTACTTCTACTAGTGATGATAAAAAGCGTAAAACAGTAATGGATTACTTTCAAACAAACAAAAGATTATATCCTGTTGGTAGACTTGATTATGACACCACGGGAGCTTTAATTGTAACTAATGATGGTGATTTTGCCAATCTAATGATGCATCCATCTCATCGCGTTGATAAGGTTTATATTGCTAAATTAGAAGGTATAATTGATGGTAAAGCTATAAATAAAATAAAAGCAGGTATTAAAATTGATAATGTTATTATTTATCCTTCACGTGTAAAACTTAAGAAGAAAGATAATAAAAAGAAGACGTCTTTAGTGGAGATAGTTGTTCATGATGGAAAGAATCATGAAATTAAAAGAATTTTTGAAATGGTTGGTTTTCCTGTTATGAAATTAAAAAGAGAGACATTTGGTATTCTCAATATAAAAACTTTGAAATCTGGGGAATATCGTCGCATTACCCCTAAAGAAATAAAAACTTTATATAATATGGCAAAGAAAAATGACTAATTAAAATGATTAGTCATTTATTTTTGAGATTGCTTCAGTCGGACAGCTTTCTACAGCGTCAAGAATTTTATCTTCATCTTCCGCTTGTACATCTTTAGTTATTGCTTCAGCTAAACCATCATCATTAAAACTAAAAACATCAGGACAAATACTTACACATGCTCCGCATCCGACACAAGCATCTTGATTAACATTAACTTTCATATAGCCTCCTTAATTTCCATAAACATTATAATATTAAAGATAATAAAAAGCAATCTAAAAACGTTTTCAAAATGATTTTAATATGATATCATTTATATATGATGGAGGGTGATGTTTTGAAAACAAGAATGGAGCGTTATTTTAGTAGTCATGAAGTAATATCCAGAACTAAAAAAAACAAAGACATATATGAAAATATATATGATAATTTACCATCATCCAGTGTAGCAGTACTCGATAACGAAAGTGAAATTGACATCTCTAAATTAGAAGAACTTACTGAAAGCAGGGAAGGATATAAAAAGATTAAGCAATATAGATCTATCATAAAAAATCCTGATATTGAAGAAGATGATGAAGAGTATGATATATATGAAGATATTGATAATAAAATATATGATATTAACATGATTTTAGAAGATGCTAAATCAAGAAGAAAAATACCTGAACGAGAAAAATATCGCAACTTAAGAAATACTCAATATAATATTTTGAGTAAGTTAAATTTAGATGAAGAACCTAAAGAAGAAGAAATGGCAACCGACTTTTTTACGCAAGAAAATGTTATAAAGGATTTAGTAACATCTATTACTACTAAAGTAGATGATGACATTAAAACATCATCTGGTTTGTTTGATAATTTAAAGGGCGGCGATAATACTATTTTAACAGAACCAGTAAAAGACACGGAGAAGTATGAAAGTAATACTTATGATAATGATTTCTATACCTCTAGTTTAAATTTTACAAAAGAAGACTTTGAAGGTTTTCAGAATCTTCAAACAACAGTTAAGAAAAATAATCGTTTAATAAAAGTATTAATTACAGTTTTAACAATTGTTTTAGTGGCTATTGTTGCTTTTTTGGCATTCACCTTACTTTAATACTATTTTTCTATTATTTTTTCATATATATTATTAAGTGATAAATATGAAAAGAATAAAATTGAAAAAAAGAAAAAAATTCGACAAAATAAATACCATTATTGCTGTTATAATTTTGTTGTTCGTGTCGATAATTATAGTTTTAAGCTATATAAACACTAAATTATCTCCTCTTTTGTTTGATTTTGCCGAACTAGAAACAGCTAAATTAGCTAATCTTATCATCAATCGAGCCGTTGCTAAGCAAGTGGCAAATGAACTTGATATTGAACAATTGTTTTATACTCATCAAAATAAAGAAGGCGAAATTCAAACTATTGATTTCAACCCTGCGATTGTAAATCGCGTTTTAAATATGATAACCACCTCAGTTCATACAAGTTTAAAAGCTACAGAGTCAGTTAATATTGACTTGGTTGAAATACCAGAGAATATTTTTGT
>JAQVZV010000014.1 GCA_028708005.1 Bacilli bacterium | reverse complement strand
TATGCTAGAATCAACGTTGGTATCAGACAGGGAAAATATGGCATATGCTGGGACTACGGTTGTAACCGGGCGTGGCATAGGAGTAGTTGTTGCTACAGGAAGTGATACAGAAATTGGTAAAATTGCTGACAAAGTGACTGCAACCAGAGGTACTAAACCACCACTAGTTATTAGAATGGATAAGTTTACTAAACAAATTAGCTATTTCATGGTAATCGTGGCTATGTTTTTAACCATCGTTTTATATTCAAAAGGATACGTTGTACGAGAAATATTGTTTGCTGTTATAGGTTTGCTGGTGTCTGCTGTTCCAGAGGGATTGTCGATAGCATTAACGTTAGCCCTTTCAGTCGCGTCTAGTCGTATGGCAAAGAAGAATGTGATTGTTAAGAAACTCAATGCTGTTGAAAGTTTAGGCAGTTGCACAGTTGTAGCTAGTGATAAGACAGGAACTTTAACTTTAAATCAACAAACTGCCAAAAAGGTTTTGATGCCAAACGGACAAACATATAATGTTGAAGGTGCTGGATACAACGACGAAGGAGAGATTATAGGCGACGGTAATATTGTGGATGCTGCCAATTTAGCGTTTCTAGGGGCTATAAATAATGAAGCGACATTAATTAAGAAAAACGGTGTGTGGAATAGTTTTGGCGATTCAATTGATATTGCATTTTTGGCTTTAGCATATAAACTGGGAATTGATAATAATATAGAAGAAAACATAAAAGTAAGGGGCGTAATTCCTTATGAATCAGAAAATAAATATTCAGCTGTTTTTTATGAGGAAGACAATAAAATGTATTGTACAACGAAAGGTTCATTAGAAAAAGTAATGGAATTTTGTGATACGATGATGGTGAATAATAAAATTGTGAAGATAGATAAGGATTTAATGGTAAAACAAAACAATGATTTAGCGGGTGCTGGTTATCGAGTAATTGCAATAGCTAAAGGAATGAAAAACGACTTTAAAGTAAAAAATGAATACAGTAATAAGGATATACCTAAACTGACAATGATGGGGTTAGTTGGTTTTATTGACCCTATCAGAAAAGAAACAATTGAGGCTATTAAAAAATGCAAGAATGCGGGAATTAAAGTGATAGTTATAACGGGAGATCATCCACTGACAGCTTTCGCAATAGCTAAGGAATTAGGTATAGTTAAGACATATAAAAAAGTGACAAATGGAGATGAAATCAATAAGTACCTTAATATGGGCGAGCAAAAATTCGATAATTTTATTGAAGAAAAAACAGTGTTTAGTAGAGTCTCGCCTCTCCAAAAAGTTGAGATAATTGGGTCCTTAAAGAGGCAAGGAGAATTTGTTGCTGTTACTGGGGACGGTGTTAATGACGCTCCAGCAATGAGAATAGCTAATATAGGGGTTGCAATGGGTAGTGGCACGGATATTGCTAAAGAGACAGGAACGATGATTATTGTTGATGATAACTTCCTTTCGGTTGTATCGGGAATCGAAGAGGGGCGAATCGCTTATAGAAATATTAGAAAAGTAATTTATTTCTTAATATCGGCCGGCTTAGCAGAAGTGTTATTTTTTGTATTATCAATTATTTTTAATCTTCCAATTCCATTAGTGGCTGTTCAATTATTATGGTTAAATTTAGTAACTGATGGCATTCAAGATGCAGCATTATCATTTGAAAAAGGTGAGAGTGGTATTATGAATGAAAAGCCAAGGAAACCAAATGAGAAAATATTCAATGAATTGTTATTACAAGAAACATTAGTATCTGGTTTAACAATTGGGATTGCAGTATTTATATTTTGGGCATATTTAATAAACATTAGAAATATGAATATATATATAGCAAGGAGTTATGTTTTGCTATTAATGATTTTTATGCAAAACATTCATGTATTTAATTGCCGAAGCGAGCATGCGTCTACTTTTAAAATACCACTTAAAAATAACCCTTTAATTGTAGTGGGGGTTTTATTGGCGTTGTTACTGCAGCTTTTCGCAACCCAAAGTCCATTATTTAGTAGTATCTTACAGCTATCAGCGATACCAGTAAATGAAGTAATTATCATCTTTGCAATGGCATTGCCAATATTAGTAATTATGGAAATTTTTAAGAAAATAAAGGAACGAGAAGTTAATTAAATGGTAACGTAAAAATATTGACATAGTAATGTCGTTATGTGATAATATAATTGTAAATAAATTTAATAATTTACCTTATCAAGAGTGGTGGAGGAACAGGTCCTGTGAAGCCCGGCAACCTACTATATGTGTGGTGCTAAATCCTGCGGGTTAACCGAAAGATGAGGAAGCAAAGACTTCAAACACTTGGTGCCCAAGTGTTTTTTTAAGGTAAATTTAGAAGGAGGAAAAATGAAAAAATTATTTACATCAGAATCTGTTACTTGTGGTCATCCAGATAAAATGTGTGACCAAATTTCAGATGCAGTTTTAGATGCATATTTAAAGGGGGATGCCAATTCACGGGTTGCATGTGAAGTATGCGTATCAAAAAACATTGTTCTAGTTGTGGGCGAAATCACTAGTAAAGCAACAGTTGATATTGACAGTGTTGTACGTCAAGTTATCACCGAGATAGGATATGACAAAGACGAGTTACAATTTAACGGTCATACCTGTGAGATTATCAAAAGCTTAAGCAAACAGTCTGAAGATATTGCATTAGGAGTGGATAGGGCGCTAGAAGAAAAGGAAAACTTATCACCACGAGAATTAGGCGCTGGCGATCAAGGGTTGATGTTTGGATACGCTTGTGACGAGACGTCATCATATATGCCTTTAGCAATTTACTTATCTCACGAGTTAGCTAAAAGATTGGAATACGTTAGGAAAGCGGGAATACTCAAATATTTAAGACCAGACGGTAAAACACAAGTGACGGTAGAATATGACGGAGATATTGCAAAGCGAATAGATACTGTTGTTGTATCTTGCCAACACGATGCCGAGATAGAAGTAGATCAAATTAAAGAAGATATTATCAAGCATGTTATTAATGAAATCATTCCAAGCGATTTGATAGATGAAGAAACCAATATTTTGGTCAATCCAACTGGTAAGTTTATTATCGGCGGTCCGGCAGGAGATTCAGGTTTGACTGGTAGAAAAATTATTGTAGATACATATGGTGGTTATGGGCATCATGGTGGCGGAGCATTTAGTGGTAAGGATTATACAAAAGTAGATAGGACGGCTAGTTATTACGCCAGGTATGTTGCTAAAAACATTGTGGCAGCCGGTTTAGCAAGCGAATGTGAAATTCAAGTTGCATATGCTATTGGTGTGGCTAATCCGGTGTCAATTTTTATTAATACGTTTGATACAGCTGTTATTCCTGAATCAAAAATTATAGAAATCATTGAATCGTTATTTGATTTTAGACCTTTAGCTATGATTGAATCATTAGAATTAAAAAATCCAATTTATCAGTCATATGCTTCGTATGGTCATTTTGGAAGAGAAGACATAGATACATCATGGGAAAGATTAGATAAGGTCGAACAAATCAAAAAGATGGCAGAAACCATAAAAGCATAACTTTAATAATGTGGTATAAATTATAAAACAGTGTTATAATTTATTTAGGAGAGAGTTGTTGTTTTTAATCAGGATGCTTATTGATTATGCATAGGTAGAAAACAAAATGATTATTAAGATACTAAAAAATATCCAATTGGATATTTTTTTAGGTTTGAGTAGGCGTTATTTTGTTAATTAGCCAATTTTTGCCTTCGGTTAATCTTGCTACTAGCATAGCTGCTACTGAATCTCCAGTTGAATTTAACCATGTTGCTGGTGGGTCTACTAAAAAGGCAATGGTACTGATGATTGGGAAAGCTGCTAATGGAAAGTTATATAGGTTAACAATTAGCATTTCTCCAATGAGACCTCCGCCCGGTATTCCAGACATGACGACGCCGCTTAAAACTGATATGAGAATAGCTGTAAGAAAAGTATCAACACCAGTAAATGGTTTGTTAAAAACCCCAAATAAGAATACAATTTTAAGTACAGCTGATAGACAACTGCCATCCATATGCATTGTTGCTCCGATTGGAAGTACAACTTCGCGTATGTCTTTTGGTATTCCAATTTTTTCTGCAGCTTCTAATTCAGCAGGTAATGTAGCCACTGAACTCTGAGTTGCGATTGCTGTCATTGATGGTTTAAACATATGTTTAAAGAATGTTTTTACTCCTAATTTGCCACCGGCTAAGTATGCATAAAAAGCAAAGATGGCAAAGAAGTAAATAATACATACCGGATAGTATATAGCCATACTACGGGCATAACTACCAATTAACTGTGGCCCAAATTCACCAATTAAAGCGGCAAAATAAGCACATAATCCGATTGGAGCATAATACATTATAATTTTTACACCTTGCATTAATACTTTTGATAATGAGTTTAAACCTTTGGCAATCCCAGTTGCCTGTTTACCTAAGGTGCTAACACATATACCTATTAAGATAGCGAATATTACTAGTGGCAACATATGTGATTTTGATAGTATCATTGAAAAATCGGTAACTGTTAAAGCTTTAACTATTTGTTCGCCAACATTTAGACCAGCCACTTGCTCTCCTATTTCTAATACTATATTACTCTTTCCAACTGGATCAATAAGGGTTACAACAATTAACATTATAACTGATGCTATAACTCCGGTAATAATGAAAACGAGTAGCATATAATATAGAATTTTCCCTAGTCTTTTCATATCAATCATGTTAGCGACGGAACTTGAAATAGTTACAAACACTAATGGTACGACAATTGTAAATAGCAAATTCAAGAAAATATCCCCAAATGGTTTTAATACGACAGCATCTTCTTTTAGGATGACGCCTATAATACTACCTATAATAATAGATGCCAGTAATATTAGGGGAAAACGATAAGATTTGAATAAACTATTATTTTTAAATAACATCTTTTTACCTCCCAATACATTTTATTCATTTGGTGTCGATAAATGCCTAAAAAAAGTATTGTCGTTATTTGCATTAAAGTGGTTGACAGACATATACTATAAGTGTTATATTATAAAAGCTTAATGAAAAAGGTTCTGCAATAAGCAGAGCTTATATTTATGAGAATAATGAAACACGAGGGTGTGTGTAAAGAAGGGAGGAGCAATTATATGCCTACAATCAACCAATTGGTGAACCAAAGAAGAAGTAAAAAGGTCAAAAAGAGCAAATCGCCAGTTCTTGGAGTGCGTTTAAATAGTCTAAAGAGAAAAACAAGAAAATTAAACTCTCCACAAAAGCGTGGTGTATGTACACGTGTTGGAACCATGACCCCTAAGAAACCAAACTCAGCGTTGCGTAAATATGCGCGTGTTCGTTTAAGTAATGGTTTAGAAGTAACGGCTTATATTCAAGGTGAAGGTCATAATTTACAAGAACACAGTGTTGTATTAATGCGCGGTGGTCGTGTAAAAGACTTAATCGGAGTTCGTTATCATATTGTTCGTGGAGCTTTAGATACTGCCGGTGTTCAAAACCGCAAGCAAGGCCGTTCTAAATATGGAACGAAGAAGCCTAAAAACTAAAATAATAAGTAAGGAGGAATAAATAATGCGTAAGAAACAAGCTGTTAAAAGAGATATCTTAGCAGATCCTATATATGGTTCGAAAGTTATAGCTAAGTTAATAAATCAAGTTATGTCATCTGGTAAAAAAGGTAAAGCGCAAACAATTGTTTATAAAGCATTTGATATTGTAAAAGAAAAAACTGGTCAAGCACCAGATGAAGTTTTTGCAAAAGCTTTAGAAAATGTAAAACCAGCACTTGAAGTAAAATCGCGTCGTGTTGGTGGAGCAAACTACCAAGTTCCAACTGAAGTTAGAGAAGAAAGATCGCTTGCTTTAGGACTTCGTTGGATGGTAGATTATGCTAGAGATAGAAATGCACATACAATGTATGAAAATCTTGCAAATGAAATTATCGATGCTTATAATGGCACCGGTTCAGCCGTTAAAAAACGGGAAGATACACACAGGATGGCAGAGGCTAATAAGGCGTTTGCACATTATCGTTGGTAGGAAAGGAGAAAGCTTATGGCTCGTGAATATTCACTAGAAAAGACCAGAAATATTGGGATTATGGCCCATATTGATGCTGGTAAAACAACTTGTACTGAGCGCGTTTTGTTTCATACAGGAAAGATTCACAAAATGGGTGAAACTCATGATGGTGAATCACAAATGGACTGGATGGAACAAGAACAAGAACGTGGAATAACAATTACTTCAGCAGCCACTACGGCTTTCTGGAAGGGACATCGATTAAATATTATTGATACCCCAGGACACGTAGATTTCACAGCTGAAGTAACAAGATCTCTTCGTGTATTAGATGGCGCAGTTGCATTGTTAGATGCAAACGCTGGAGTAGAACCACAAACAGAAACTGTTTGGCGTCAAGCTAATGAACGCAACGTACCACGTATGATCTTTGTAAATAAAATGGATAAAATTGGCGCTGATTTTGAAAGTTGCTTAAAGAGTATTGATAAACGCTTTGGAGTTAATGCCAAACCAATAGAATGGCCTATTGGAGCGGAAAATGATTTCAATGGTATTATTGATATCGTAAACTTAAAAGCATATACTTATGATGGAAAACCAGAAGAGAATACAGTAGAAATTGATATTCCTAATGAATTAAAATCAATAGTAGAAACCAAAAGAATTGAACTAATAGAAACAGTAGCTGAATTTGATGATGAATTGATGGAAAAATATCTCGAAGGAGAAGATATCCCAGTTAATCTAATTAAGAAGGCAATAAGAAAAGGGGTTATTTCTGTTAAATTTTTCCCAATTCTTTGCGGTACAGCTTTAGGAAATAAGGGAGTTAAATTATTACTTGATGCTATTGTTGATTATCTTCCATCACCACTTGATATAGAATCAATTACAGGAACTAATTCAAAAGGTGAGGAGGTTATTAGACATCCATCTGATGACGAACCTTTTACAGCTTTAGCTTTTAAGATAATGACTGACCCATTTGTTGGTAAGTTAGCATTCTTTAGAGTTTATTCTGGTAAATTGTCAAGTGGTTCATATATTTGGAATGCCACCAAGCAATCAAAAGAAAGAATTGGTCGTATTCTTCAAATGCATGCTAACCATCGTCAAGAAGTTACTGAGGTATATGCCGGCGAAATAGCTGCAGCAGTTGGATTGAAAAATACAGCAACAGGTGACACGTTATGCGATGAGAAGCATCCAATCACTTTGGAAGCTACTAATTTTGCAGAACCAGTTATTAATCTTGCTGTTGAACCTAAGACTAAAGCTGACCAAGAAAAAATGGGTATTGCGTTAGGTAAATTAATGGAAGAAGATCCAACCTTTAGAGCTCATACAGATGTTGAAACTGGTCAAACAATTATCGAAGGTATGGGTGAACTACATCTTGATGTTATTGTTGATCGTATGAGAAGAGAATTTAATGTTGAAGTTATTGTTGGTAAACCACAAGTCGCTTATCGTGAAACAATTACTCAAACTGGTGAGTGCGAAGGTAAATATATTAAACAATCTGGTGGCCGTGGTCAATATGGTCATGTATGGATTAAATTTGAACCAAATCCTGAAAAGGGTTATGAGTTTGTTGATGCCATTGTAGGTGGAGTTGTTCCTCGTGAATATATTCCAGTTACAGATAAAGGATTACAAGATGCAATGAAAACAGGTATCTTAGCAGGTTATCCGATGGTTGATGTTAAAGCAACATTATATGATGGTTCTTATCATGATGTTGACTCATCAGAAATGGCATATAAAATTGCTGCTAGTATGGCTTTAAAAGAAGCTCGCAACAAATGTAAACCTGTATTATTAGAACCAATTATGAAACTTGATGTAGTTACGCCAGAAGAATATTTTGGAAATGTAATGGGAGATATTACATCTCGTAGAGGTAAACCAATGGGGCAAGAATCAAGAGGGAATGCTGTATCGTTAACCGCTTTAGTCCCATTATCAGAAATGTTTGGTTATGCTACTGCGTTACGTTCTAATACTCAAGGTAGGGCATCATTTCAAATGATACCAGATCACTATGAAGAAGTACCAAAGAGTATATCAGAAGAAATTATCAGAAAAAATGGTGGTCAATAATTGAATAATGCTTGAAATTTTTTCAAGAATTAGATAAAATATATGTGTATTAAATTAAAAGGAGGAAAACAAAATGGCAAAAGAAAAATTTGTACGTTCAAAACCACATGTTAACATTGGTACAATTGGACACGTAGACCATGGTAAGACAACTTTAACAGCTGCGATTACTCATACGTTGTCAAAAAAAGGTCATGCAAAAGCTATGAAATATGATCAAATAGATGGCGCACCTGAAGAAAAGACACGTGGTATTACTATTAGTACTACACACGTTGAATATGAAACAGACAATCGTCATTATGCTCACGTAGACTGCCCAGGACATGCTGACTATGTAAAAAATATGATTACAGGTGCAGCTCAAATGGACGGTGCAATCTTAGTTATTGCAGCAACTGATGGACCTATGGCTCAAACTCGTGAACACATTTTACTTGCTGGTCAAGTTGGTGTTCCAAAGATGGTTGTATTTATGAACAAATGCGACTTAGTTGATGATGAAGAATTATTAGATTTAGTTGAAATGGAAGTTCGTGAATTATTAAGTTCATACAACTTTGATGGTGACAACACACCAATCATTCGTGGTTCAGCATTAAAAGCGCTTGAAGGCGATGTTGAAGCTGAAAAAGCTATTAATGATTTAATGGCTGCAGTTGATGAATGGATTCCAACTCCAGAAAGAGCAACTGATAAACCATTCTTAATGTCAATTGAAGACGTATTCACAATCACAGGTCGTGGAACAGTTGTTACAGGTCGTGTTGAACGTGGCCAATTAAAACTTAATGATGAAGTTGAAATTGTTGGTTTAAAACCTACTAAGAAAACAGTTGTTACAGGAATTGAAATGTTCCGTAAACAATTAGACTATGCTGAAGCAGGAGATAACGCTGGAGTTTTACTTCGTGGTATTTCTAGAGAAGACGTTGAACGTGGTCAAATCTTAGCAAAACCAGGAACTGTTACACCACATAAAAAGTTTGAAGCTCAAGTTTATGTACTAAGCAAAGAAGAAGGCGGAAGACATACTCCATTCTTCTCAAACTATCGTCCACAATTCTATTTTAGAACTACTGACGTAACAGGTGTTGTAGAATTACCTGCAGGTGTTGAAATGGTTATGCCAGGTGACAATGTCACTATGACTGTAGAATTAATCGCGCCTATCGCTATTGAAAACGGTACTAAATTCTCAATCCGTGAAGGCGGTAGAACAGTTGGTGCAGGTTCAGTAAGTAAAATTATTGAATAATTAATCAAAATACAAAGAATGAGACAAACCATCTCATTCTTTTATTTTGGGGTATAAATTAAGCATTTACAGCTAAAAACAAATGCCATGATTGAATTGAATTATATTTGTAAATCATCTAAATTGTGATATACTATAATAGAAAAATATATGATATTGTACATTTAGGAGGAACAAAGATGAAAAACGAAAAAAAGAAAAACAAAAATATTAAATGGGCAGTTTTAGTTGCAGCTTTTGTGATTATTTGTAATATTGCAATTACAGAATTAACAACAGAGAAACCAAAAGAATTAGAAAATATTACATATACCCGTTATAAGGAAGAATTAGCTGAGGAAGGTACAAAATTAATATTATTAAACAGTAATAATTGTAGTGAATGTGATTCAATGAATGAAGTTTTAAAGCAAATTATTAATGAACAAGACCTTGAGGCTTATTCTATAGATATAGATGAGCTATCAGATACAGAACTCAGTGACTTGACTTCGTCAATCACAATGAACGATGCATCTAGATTCCCACTTCTTCTACATATAAATGATGGTGCTGTAATTGACAGTTATGTAGGAGATGCCATATATGATGATGTTTTAACGTTCGCATCTCGCATCAAGCCAATTACCGTTAATCAATACATTGAATTGATGAAAGAGGATGTTGAAAGATTTGTCTATATAGGTAGACCAACTTGCCCTCATTGTGTTAAGAGTGAACCTTGGTTAAAAAGCATTTCTTATGAAATGGGAAAAGATATATTTTATATTAATATAGATGAAATAAGTAAAAGTGATCATGGAGTATTAGCAGATATAACCAAAGGCATTTACAGACAAGCAACTCCATTATTTATAATTTCCAAAGGTAATGAAATAATAGATTATCTTGAGGGAGCGGGCTCATTCGCAGATTTGAACAACTTTTTCAGACAAACAAACTTAAGATGATTATAGGAGTTGAATTATGGTTTCTTTATATTTAAAAGTTTTAAGTTTTAAGACTAAATACCCGCTTACTATAGGTTGGCGTTTAAGTTCTCATTGTAGGGTTATTGAAAGTCATATTAATCCTGATGAGAAGGTTTTATATGCTTTTGTAGCGCAAAAGAATGAGAGTGCGCTTGATATTCTTAATACTTGTGTTGTAGCTTTAACTGACAAGCGGCTACTTATTGGACATAAAAGATTACTGTTTGGCTATTTCTTCTATTCTATAACACCTGATATGTTTAATGACTTACAAGTTAAGATGGGAATAATTTGGGGCAAAGTTTATATTGATACAATCCGCGAACTTGTAATTTTGTCAAATATATCGAGAAGAGCTTTGATTGAAATCGAGACAAAAGTATCGGCATATATGATGGAACAGAAGAAGCTTTATCCTCTTAGATCTAAAGCTAACGAATAGTATGTAATTATATTGTAAGGTGGTGTTTTATGAAGAGGATGTTTGGGGTCATTGTTGTAATATTGATGCTATATATTGCTTTTCAAGCGGTATATAGTTATACTGTGGGTCGTCAAACTAATTTATATAATATTGTAATTGATGAAGACGAATATCAAGTTAAAGAGGTTTTTACTGCTAGACACAAAAGCGAAAATCGCTCTGAAGTTGACAGAAATAATTATTATTACGAAATATCTAATGACAATACAATATTATTTTCTTTTAAAA
>JAQVZV010000013.1 GCA_028708005.1 Bacilli bacterium | reverse complement strand
ACCGACAACCATAACAAGTATTAGTTGAATAACACTAGGATATGTTAATTGGATAATGTTAACCAATATATTACCTAACATCAAAAGGACAATAATTAAAATTTTATTAGATACAAAATCAATAGGTTTACCTTCATCTAAATAATCAATATATTTTTCATATCTTTTGCTATATCGTTTAATTATATTTATTTTAATCAATGAATTAGATAAATCATTAATTAGTCTTTTATAAATAATAAAGAAGCCATCAAATAGTGAGTATTGATCATTGTTTAATGGTTCGATACTATATTTACCTATTCTTTTAGATAATCTAAAACTAATATTGAATCTTACAATATAGAATAGTAAACATAATAATGCTAATATAATGCCAAATTGTATAACTAATAAAGGATCAGCACTCTTCATTTAGGGCCTCCTATTCTTCCATATTTTCAAAAATATCATATAATAAATCGATTCCTCTAGACTTTAATCTCTTATAAACATTAGGTACATAACTATATAGGATAAATTCACCATCAACTTCACCCCTACTAGTAACACCTTTTTTATTAAAGGCGAATATTTCCTTTAATTGAATTAAATCGTTTTTAATACCAACAATTTCACATATACTGGTAACTTTACGACGACCATCATTTAAACGCTCAACATGAACAACTATATCAATTGCACTAGCAATATACTCTCTGATAGCCTTAATCGGTATCTCCATCCCTGCCATCAGTATCATTGTTTCAAGCCTATTTAAAGCATCAGCAGGGTTGTTTGCATGAAGTGTAGTTAAAGACCCATCGTGCCCAGTATTCATTGCTTGTAGCATATCAAAAGCCTCTTTACCACGAACTTCACCAACTATTATACGATCAGGACGCATTCGCAAAGAGTTGATTACTAAATCACGGATGGTTACTTCACCCCCACCCTCATAATTAGTAAGTCTTGTTTCTAACGATACGACATGGGTTTGTTTAAGGCGAAGTTCAGCAGCATCTTCAATTGTTACAATACGTTCATCATTGCCAATAAAAGAAGATAAAACATTTAAAAATGATGTTTTCCCAGAACCAGTACCACCAGAAATTAAAATATTTAATTTACCAATTACAGCTGCTTCTAAAAAACGAGCCATATAAGGAGTTAAAGTCCCATTTCTAATAAAGTCTTCAATCGTTTCAAGATTAGCTTTAAACTTGCGAATAGTCAAAATAGGGCCATTCAAAGATAAAGGGGGAACAACAGCATTAATACGTGAGCCATCCTTTAATCTCGCATCAACCATTGGATGGGCAGTATCAATTGTTCGGCCTAAAGGTTGAACAATCTTCTGAATAGTTCTCAAAATATGATCTTCATTAATAAAAGAAACAGACTCATCCTTAATGACTTTACCATCAATTTCAACATAAATCTTATTAATACCATTAACCATGATTTCAGTAACACTAGTATCATCTAATAATTCAGTGATAGGACCATAGCCATTAATTTCATTATCAATTAAATTAAATATATGACTACGTTCTAAATTAGTTAAATCATGTCCCTTTAAAACAACATCTATCTCATCGTTAATATATTGTTCTAAATTTTTATCACCAGGGACTTTATTATCAATTAAATTTTGAATAATACGATCACGCAGTTGATCAAGCAATTCCTTATCTTTAAACACTTCATAATCAGTTAAAGCAAGTGGTTTCTCCTGTTGTATTGTGACATCAAAAACATCAACCAATTTTTTCTTACTCATGTTTATCACCATCTTTTCTCACTAAAAGACGAGTCGCCATCTTCTTTAATTTTTCAATATCCCGTTTCTTCCGAGCTTGAATTTTTTTATCTAAAACAGGTATCTTGCCATTCGCAATATAACGATCTATATCGTGCATATGAAATTGTTTTGAAATAGTATAATCTATATTAGCCCTTATAATATTCTTTATATCAAAGGTAGTAAAGAAATCTTTATCAGTATTTATCGCTTCATTTAAAACAATACGATAGTTATCTATTTCTGAATCCTTAAATATTGCAATAATAGATTTCATGTTTTTTAAATCAATTGGATCATTACTTAAAACTAATAAAATATCATCTGTCTTATCCAAAGCTGTTAAATTAATATCACTTAATATATGGGCAGTATCAACTAATACCACATCATAACGATTAGCAGCATTAACAAGTATGATTTCTGCATAATTACGATTAATCTTATTTCCTTGCCTTGGATCAAGAGGGCATGACAAAACATCAATATTTTCATTATATTTAGATACATAATCTTTAAATTCAGTATACCTACCATTATCTAAATCATCTACAAGTTTATAAATATCATTAGACGGATCAACATTTAATGAAACAGCGATGCCACCACTATATAAATCAAGGTCTATAATAAGAACTTTTTTATTAAGCATGCTATAAATGCCTGCTAAATTAAGCGTTAAAATGGTCTTTCCTACACCACCCTTAGTAGAAAAGATTGTTATAACTTTTCCCTTTCTCGTAGCCATATAATTACCCCTTTTCTATAATAATTTTATTGCCATTAATATAACCTATATATTTAGATGAAATATAATAAAAATCCATCTTAATCATCTTACCAAAAACACTCTCTACTGTTTTATCTATTTTCAATGTTATCTTGTTACCTTCAATTATTATCTCATATGAATCTATTTTACTATCATTTTTATAAAGTAAACTGATCATTTCTGATTTTACATTAACATCATTTATATGATTTAAACCATATTTTAAAACCATGTTATTAAGATGATGGAGTTTGTTTGATTGATAATAACTATATCCCATATCAATAACAAGCGCTGCTATAAATGCAAATAAAGGAATTAAAATAACAAAGAAAATTAGTATTTGCCCTTTTCTATTCATTATTTATCACTCTAATAACTTCCACAACATATGGGTCAGATATAGCAATCCCTAATCCTGGGGTTAGAACATCAATTTCTCTACTTATATTAATTATGGTATTTACTTCCTTACGCTCAATCATCAAGGCCAGTGGCATATTATAATATTCTTCAAGCTTATTTTCAATTTCCGCATCACTAAGAACACCGTTATTAACTAAATCAACAACATCACTTGCTACTCCTTCTAAGCGATTTTTTTCATATATAATACGTCCAAAATCAATTATTGCTAGAAGAAATAGTAAAAAAATGGGTAAGATGAGAATAAATTCCAATAGTGCTTGCCCCTTATTAGACCTCACATTACCACCCCTATCTTCTACTATCAAAATTATACCAAAGTTTTAATAAATAAACAATAATAATATAAAAAAATAAAAAGTATCACCTAGAATGATACTTAATCTTTATTATTTATAAATAACGTGGCCGCTACTAAAATAACTCCTAGCAAGATAAGAATGATGATGATAATACTAAAACCCTGAGGACTATTAATAGCATTTTTGACAATTGAAGAAGTTAAAACATAATTAGCACAATGCTTAATTTTAAATTTAACCAAACCATTTTTGACAATTAAATTATGATCTAAGTAGTTTAATTTGTTAGCTTGTTCATTATAATGATACAAATAAAGCTTATCATTATCATTAAATTGATCAGATACTTTTACTGTTATTAATGCTTCTGTAGGTAAGTCACTCTGATCTTCAAAGAAAACATATTTATGATTCACATTTTGGCCAATAAGGGTATCAATATTGCTTGAATAAGATGATGTTGGTAAAAGATTAAGACTAAAATCAATATTATCTTTGTATGTTTCTTTATCAAATTCTAAAGAATGAGAAAACACTTCATCATGTTCTACAATATATATTATATTTTCATTGGTAATTGTTTTATATGTATTAATGTCTAAGGCATCTACATTAATAATACTAAAACCAACAATACATACTACAATCATTATCTTAATAATATTTCTCATTACATCACCCTATCTTTAGTTAGCATTGGCTATCATACACTTATTATATCACGTATGCAAAAGAAAAAAATATACATTTCTGTATATTTTCTCTTATTCCCCTTTAGACTCTTCTTTCCCAACAACCTTTTCGCCCTTGTAGAAACCACATTCTGAACAAACACGATGCGCTCTTACTTGAGCGCCACAGTTAGGGCATTTTATAGTGCCGTTAGCTTCTATTTTATAATGAGTACGACGCATTCTCTTTCTCGTTTTGCTGACTTTTCTAAATGGAACTGCCATATTCTCACTCCTCTCTAATTATCAAGTAGATCTCTTAGTTTGTCTAATCTTGGATCTAATTCTTTCGTTTTTTCTTCTTCCGTTAGTAACTTCCAACCGTCGCCTTCTAATGTAGTATTATCTAAATTGGAACTAACAACCTTCAACGGAATCTCTACTACAATATTTTGCCATATTATTGGCATAATATCAATAGTATTATTGATTATTTTCAAATATTCTTCATTTTCCTCATCATTTTGATCTATAATTTCATCAACTTCAATATTAAATGGATAATCAACATCATTTAGTGTTATAGCGCATGGAAGCGTCATTGAACCCTTAATATTTAATCTTAATGAGTATGTTTCATCTTCTAATAAACAGATACTACCAACCACTTTAATATCACTTAAAAATCTAATATCTGTCTTCTCATAATATGATGAATCAAAAGTAAATGTATCATTAATAACAATCTCGTTGTCATTATATAATACTTGAGATAAATCTATTTTAATTGATCTTTCCCCTTCGTATACCACTTAATACTATCATAAATAGTTTATCTTTTCAATTATTTATTAACATTTGTATAACTATTTTGTTATACCATTGTTTAAATAAAAGAAAAAACATAGTATAATTATAAAAGAGTGAGTGGTATAAAGAAGAAGTTAATGTAAAATATATTACAAGAATGGATTTATACTAGTTATAAAAAGATTTGAATAAATAAAATTTAAGGATGTGGTTTGATGGAAGAATTATATAATGAATTGAAAAATATTCAAGCTGTTGTCGAAGATGATGGTATATCGAAAGCAAATAAGAGTGTTATTTTACTTAGAATGTGGGAACTTTTTAAAAAAAAGGAATATGCCACAGGTTCATCTTTCTTAAAATTAATAAAAGGTAATGAGAATGAAACCCAATATGAAAAATTATATAATGAGTTATATAACCAAAATTATTACGTATTAGATGTTTCACCTAAATTTATTAGTCCTGATATAAATAAAGTCTTAAAAGCAGAAGAAAAACTTAGGTATATACTTATCTTAAACAAAGAGTATGAAGGTTTGAAATATGGTATTTCTAAAGAAGAAGCAACAACTATTTTAGAATGGGTTACTTATAATGCTAAGAGCAATTTAGCGCAAATACATGACATAAAAAATGATAACCTATATAGAAGTTGTGGACTTTCTAATAGTATAATCTCATATCCACTTGAGCACATGGGGTTAGATGTTAAAAGAACTACTGTATGTAATTTTATCACTGATGAAAACTGGGGATTTAAGGCACTACACTGTCCTAAGATGAACAGCGCTAATCATTGTTTTTTAACAGTTTCTTTGCCTGTTCAAAAAGACGGTGGCGTAGAAGAAGTTGACTATCTTATTGATTGCACCTATAGACAGTTTTTTTTGGTTAGTAAATGTAATGAAGGAGCTTTTTATAATACAAAAGAACATCTCAAAGGAAAAGCAGCGCCTCAAGCAGGATATTTTATGAATTTAAATCATGAAGATCATGAATTTGCAAAAAATTTATTATATAACGGTTATGTTGAATTAAATGAATATACAGCCAAAAAATATGGGGATGGTTTTGTCTTAGCTAATACAGGGCTAGATCATTATAATAACATTATTAATCCAAATAAATTTAAGACAGGTATTAGTGGAGAAGAATATATAAGAAGATTTAAAAGCCATCTTATTGAGCACGATGGATCATTAAAGAGGGTAAGACTACGATTTGGTGATGTTGAAATGAGCTTTAAAACTCCGTATGAACAAGCTAACGAACAATCAAGTATCAAAAAATAATTCATATCTATTGATAATATACGAGGTGATGTTATGAACGCTGTAGGTATTATTGCAGAATATAATCCATTCCATAATGGACATTTATATCATTTAAAGAAAGTTAAAGAAATGTACCCTAACGATATTATTGTTTTAGTATTAGGGGGGCATTTTATGCAACGTGGAGAAGCTAGCATTATAAATAAGTGGGATAAAACACGTATTGCTCTTACTTATGGTATTGATATAGTAATTGAACTACCCTTCCCTTTTGCTACCCAATCAGCCGACTTTTTCGCTAAAGGAGCTATTCAAATACTAAAAGCAATGAACGTAAAAACATTTGTTTTTGGAAGTGAAGTAAATAATATTGATAAATTAAAAACTGTTGCTGATATCCAATTAAATAATGATGAATATCAAAAACTAGTTAAAGACTATCTAGATAAAGGAAATAGTTATCCCTCCTCTCTTGCTAAATCATTATCTTCATTTACTGATATAGTTATTGATACCCCTAACGATATTTTAGGGACAGCTTATATCAAAGAAATTATGTCACAACAAGCGATGATAAAACCTGTGTCAATTAAACGAATTAATGATTACCATAGTACTGAAATGAATAATCATATAACAAGTGCTACCAGTATAAGAAATGCTTTAAAAAGTAAAAAAGAGGTAATTAAACTAGTTCCTCCAAAAACGTATGAATATTTAAATCAAAATTTATTCTATATTGAAGATTATTTTCCCTATTTAAAATATCAGATTCTAATTAATATTGATAGACTTAATGAATTTCAAACAGTTGATGAAGGAATTGAAAATAGAATTAGAAAACATATTTTAAATGCAAATAGTTTTGATGAATTAATATCTAATGTAAAAACTAAAAGATATACTCATAATAAACTAAGGCGAATGTTTACTCATATTATGTGTAATTTTACTAAACAAGAAGCTATATCTTATAGTGATATAAATTATCTTAGAATATTAGGTTTTAATGATAAGGGACAAGCTTATTTAAATTATATAAAGAAAGATGTATCATTACCAATTATTACAAAATTCAATCAGAATAATGATCCAATGGTAGATTTAGAGTTCAGAACAACTTGTGTCTATGCCTCAATTCTACCAGAACAGGAAAAGAAAGAATTAATTGAGAGGGAATATAAAAATACCCCTATTATATATAATAAAACGGTCTAATAACCGTTTTATTGTATTTTGATAGTCTTTTTAACATTCTCCTTGCCATTACTTTTAGGAAATGTTAATTGTAACATACCATTATTAAATTCAGCTTTGATAGTTTTTTCATCTATCTCCCCAACATAAAATGATCTTTGATATTCCCCATAAAAACGTTCCCTTCTAATATATTCTTTATCTTCTTTTACTTCTTCTTTCTTAGCTGATATTGTTAAGTAACCTTTATCAAATTCAATATTTATATCCTCTTTCTTAAACCCTGGTATTTCCATGTCCATCTTATATAATCCATCTTCTTCATAAACATCAGCTTTCATAATATTATTTTTAGATGTAGGAATATCTAAAAAACTATCAAATAAGTCATTAAATAAATATCTTGGAACTAAATTCATTCTATCCTCCTCTATACTATTTTATCCTAAGAAATAATAATAATACTTAAAAAAGTATTTATTTAAATACTTTTCTATAATAATCAGTCTCTAATATTTGACGGGATAAATAAAACTTATCATAAATAATCTTTTGAATTCTCTTAATATATTCATCATCTATAGCTTCACCATCGCTACTAACAAATTTATTAGTAATGGAATTATATCTTCCTTTTTCAGTAATAAAACTACGATTAGAAAATATTACTAATCCTTCACTATCAGAAAGTAAATCTTTCCCCATTAATAATCTTGAATCATATTCAATATCAAATAAATTTAATAGTGTTGGTAAGACATCAATATTACTACCTAATTTATCAATTTCAATTGGTTCTATCTCACTATTCCACAGTAAAAAGTGTGAACGGTGTTTTTCAAAATCTTCATCTCTTTTATATGTTGATTTTTCATTTATTTCATCTAAGGTAAGGCCATATGGATAATGATCTGCAGCCAGAGCAATAACAGTATTTGATAATTTATTAGTTTTATCTAATAGTTCAATTAAACTAGCTAAAGCTTTATCTAATTCAATATGGCATGCCATATAAGCTTTTACACCTTCAGAATAGTTTATATTCTTCACATATGACCAGTTCTTATAAGCCATCGAATTACCAAGTCTAGTATATCTTAAATGACCACTTACTGTTACATAATAAGTTAAGAAGGGTTCCCTCATAATATAGGAATTATAAGTAGCATTAATCATTTCTAAATCACTTTCAGGCCATTGTCTACAATTAATATCTAAGCCTCTACCACAAGCATAATAATCATAACCATAGTTAGGATGAGATAAGTGACGCATATAATATGTTGCTGTATGATTATGATAAGCCGTCGTCTTATACCCTATTTGTTTAAAACTATTACCTAATACAAAAGGAAAATAATTACCACTAGATTTATGAGCACTCCATAATCCTTCTTTAGGTATTAAAGATGTTACCGTAATGTACTCGCCATCAGTTGTGCTTACCGGAAATAAAGGCGTATAAAAGTTAGTAAACTTAAATCCCTCATTATATAGTTTATACAAAGTTGGTGTTAAATGCTCATCAATAGCAATGGGGTCAAAACTCTCAGCTAGTAAAACAATTAAATTTTTTCCCTTAAACATACCAGTAAAATCATTCTTTGCAGTAGCTTTACTGTCCCTAAAATAAGCATGCATATCTTTTAAAGTTTGATGGGATTCATTTTTAATAAGCTCATCAAAATCAATATCAAGCTTGTTATATTCTATTTCTATTATCTCAGGATCATCTTCTTCATTAATAATTGGTATCTTTTCAAATTTGTTTTTTTCATCGAACCCTAAAAGTAACCTTTTAAAATCCAATCTCATAGTAGTCAATAAACCCAATTTATTTGTTGAAAGCGTTGGTGAATGGGTATTATAATACAAATCTTTGACTGAATATAGTTCATCTTTTGATATCTTTAATGTAATATTACCAACTATTTGCATCAAGACAATACTAATTAGTAAAATAATTGTTAATTTAGGCTTAGGCTTTTCATATACCATAAAACGTTTATTAAATATTAAGAAGATAATTAATGGTATTATCATTAATATAATAACAAAGATATTACGATAAATTATTTTTAAGATTGTATCTATAAAATCAATTAATTGGTTAGCTTTTCCCATTGAGAAGACAGAGAATATTGATAAATAAGTTTTATAATAAACTAACTGTGCTATGAAAATAATAGTTGTTGCAATTACCAGTACATAACTTACAACTTTATTTATCTTAGGACTTGCTAAACCTGTTATAAGTCTATATAGTAATGCAATCGGAATAACAAAGATAATCATATATATAATATTTGTATTAAAAACAGCATTATTAAACAATGCTATTTTTAATATCATTTCTAAATATAATATATATATAAACCAAACAAGTATGTTACGCATTTTTTTCAATACAAATACACCCTTTTTTATATATTATGAATAATCATTACTTGATAATACTTAACCCTCCCATATATGGTTTTAAGACATCTGGGATGTTGATACTTCCATCTTCATTGTAATTGTTCTCAACAAACGCAATCAACATACGAGGAGGAGCTACAACTGTATTATTCAATGTATGAGCATAGTATTTATTGGTATCACTCTTTACCCTTATCCCTAATCTTCTAGCTTGAGCATCAGTTAAATTAGAACAACTACCAACTTCAAAATACTTTTGTTGTCTTGGACTCCATGCTTCAACATCAATACTTTTAGTCTTTAGGTCTGCCAAATCACCTGAACAACATTCAAGACTACGAACAGGAATATTTAAAGTTCTAAAGAATTCTATCGTATAGTTATATAGCTTCTCAAACCATTCTTTACTATCCTCAGGCTTACAAATAACAATCATCTCTTGTTTTTCAAATTGATGTATACGATAAACACCACGTTCTTCAATCCCGTGAGCACCCTTTTCTTTTCTAAAACATGGTGAATAACTTGTCAATGTTAATGGTAAAGTAGACTCATCAATAATAGTATCTTTATACCTACCAATCATTGAATGTTCACTAGTACCTATTAAATACAAATCTTCCCCCTCTATCTTGTACATCATACTATCCATTTCATTAAAACTCATAACACCATTTACAACGTCCCCTCTTATCATAAATGGAGGAATGACATATGTAAAACCCTTATCTATCATGAAATCTCTAGCATATGTAAGAATCGCTGAATGAAGCCTAGCAATATCACCCGTTAAATAGTAAAAACCATTACCACTAACTCTTCTAGCACTATCTAAATCAAGACCATTCAATTTCTCCATTATATCAGTATGATATGGCACCTCAAAAGAATATTGTGTTGGTTCCCCATACTTTTTTAATTCAACGTTTTCACTATCATCTTTACCAAGAGGAACTGTCTCATCAATAAAATTAGGAATTTGATACATAATATCTCTAATTTTAAGTGATAATTCTTCTTCTTCACTTTCATAAGTAACAAGTTTCTCATTTATAGATTTTACTTCCTCTTTTAAAGTCTCCGCTTCTTCATTTTTCCCATTTCTAAAAAGAAGACCAATTTGCTCACTATATTCATTTCGCTTCTTCCTTAAATCATCAGCTTCAACCTTAAGCCTACGGTTTCTTTCATCAAGTTCTAAAACTTCATCAACCATAGGTATCTTATAATCTTGAAATTTCTTCTTTAAATTTTTCTTTATACAATTACTATCGGTTCTTATTAAATTAATATCAATCATTTTGATTCTCTCCTATTACTAAATATATTATACAAGTTCGCTTTATCTCATCTTATAAGGATTACTTAGCGAGCCATTGCCACTAGCCCAAACGACATCAGGGCCTAAGTTAATAACCGGTCTTATATTAGTAGCTGTATTAGTAGCCACTATTTGATTGAATGCACCAGAGGAGTCTATCGTCCAAATGTCACTACTATTATCTGAAAAAGCATT